>JAICLL010000194.1 GCA_025927475.1 Pirellulales bacterium | reverse complement strand
TGCGGGCCGCGCGCCTAAGTGACGACGACCGACTCCAGAATTGGATACAGACTCGCCCAATCTCTCCTTTTTCACCAAGGTGCCAAGAGGTTAGCTACCGGCTTGCCGCCTAAAAGCTTACAGACGTGTTCCTACGCCCGCGGCATGATCATTGCTTCGCAGCCTTTTTCGCGGCCTTGATCGCGGCTGCCTCGCGACTCAATTTGAACTCGGGCACTAACTTCCTGGCTTCATCTTCCTGCCTTCGTCGCTCCCGCTCAAACCGAAGGCCCCCAAAGAACGAAGCCACGATCAGCATGACCACCAGCAACGCGCGGAGGCTGAATTGGGAGCGGGGCATAGGGCTAACCTATCGAAACCCAGAAGGCATAGCCAGCGGTCACCAGCGCGGTGGCAACCAACCTCAATGAGGACAAATAGCCAAGACAGCCACGGCTGCTCGACCAAAAACGCGGGAGAGCCAACCAGGGCGATGCCCCCCACAAGTCGTACGATGCGCACGGGCGTGCGCATGCGAACATGCGCGCCGTTGCGCGTGCCCAGCGCGCAGGCAATGAGGGGCTTGAGGCTCCGCGCGCCGAGCACCAGGTAGTGTCGTCGCGCCGAAGAGCTGAACCAGCCCTCCTGTCATACTAGCAGGGCGCTTATCGCAGGCGACTTGCGAGAATAAAACTGAACGAAGCCGCAGGAATCGCAAGTGACGGCAAGCATGGTAAGCGACTTGCCTTGGGTGCTAGCAATCACAGGCGTCGTCACCAAATCAACGCTGTAACGCTTCTTTTCTGGGCACTTGAGGCACGCAAAACTTTCGTCCAGCCATTGCCTGATCCGGTCCTGTTGTGCTTGGGTCAATTTCATGACTACGTTCTCAGAACGATGCTACCCGGTCGAGAAACCCTGGGCCGAACCGCCGCCAGGCAAAGCGGCCCAGCGCTACGTTGGCGGCGATGATGATCAGCGCGGCCAGGACCACCAGGCCCGCGCCGTCGGTGGCGGCCAAGATGCCGATCAATGCGAGGTTGGCCAGGACGGCGGGAAACAGGAATGCCTCGACCAGCGCTAGTGGTAGCCCGTACTCGCGTCCCTCGGAACGGCGGATGCGGCGCAGCGCGACGAAGCCGAGCAACGTAACGCCCACCGTCCCTGAGCAGCCGACCAAAAGCATCAGGCCGACCAGCGGCTCGGGCGGGCGACCGCTGGCGGCCGCGAGCATGGCCAGCAACAGCGCGAAGCCAGCCCACACCGCGCCCACGACGGCCGGCGGCGAAACGCGGCGAACGTGCGCCGCGGGCGACCACCAGCGCCGCCACTGGCGGCGAAGATTGCCCATTAACAGCCGCGCGCGCAACGACCGGAATAGCTCCGACTCGGCGGCGGGCGGCGCTTCCCCTCGTGCAGGGCCGGCGCCGAGGGCGTCCTCGGCAGAGTACGCGGTGGGTGGATCGAGCTCGGCCAGAATGGCGGACACCGCGGCGGCTGGCTCCTGATCTGGCCGCGCGGCCAGCATCTCGTAGATCTGGGTTTCCACCTCGTCGACGATGCTCCGCCGCTCGATGCGCGTGACACTGCCACGCAGCAAGATGCGTTCGATGGCGTCCAAATGTTCGTCAATTCGCCGGCGGACATCATCCGGCAGGTCGGGGGCTGCTTGACTCATGAAGATCTCCGTTAAGCAATTGGTCCACGGCGTCGCGGACGCCGATCCAGTGAGAAGTCATCTCTTTTAGCCGGGCATGCCCCACCGATGTCAGCCGATAGTAGCGCCGCGGCGGCCCCGCCGGCGACGGCACGGTCCGTACTTTCACCAGCCCGTCGCGGGCCAGCCGGGCGAGGACCGGGTACAGCGTACTTTCGGTCAGCTTCAGGCGAGTCACGGCGTTGAGCTGCTGCAAAATCTGGTAGCCATAGGCTTCGTCGGCATCGAGCACCTTCATGACCGAAAGCTCGACCAGTCCTTTGCGAAGTTGCGTGACCCAGGCTTGCATAGGATTCGCTTCGGCACGACAAATCTTGAGAACAACCGCCATCTACATCGCAATACATAGTAGCGGTGTCCCGGTGGGGCGTCAAGACCCGCAAAAAGACCGCCTCGCTCTTCGGTCCAGGCGTCCGTTAGAATGACGCCCGATGACGATCCTACTGGTTACCTCTGATCTGGCCTGTGTGGCGAACGTGTCAGGCGCGGCCAAGCGGGCAGGGCACGAGCTACGCACCGCCATGAGCGTGGCCGCGATGGACGACAAGTTCGCCGACGCGCGGCTGGTGATCTTGGACTTGAACATCGGCGGACTTAATCTGGTGGAGCTGGTTCCTTGGTTGCGGCCACGCTTGCCTGCCGGCGCGGCAATCTGGGCCTTCGGACCGCACGTGCACGAGTCGAAGCTGGCCGAGGCGTCGGCAGCGGGCTGCGAGCGCGTGCTCGCCCGCGGGCAGTTTTACGCTCGGCTCGACGCACTGCTGGCCGAGTTCGAATCGATTCGGTAGCCCCGGCCCTTGTGGCCGGTTTGCCGCCCCGGCCCTCGTGGCCGGTCGCTGCCTGGCATCGCGCAGACTTTGCCATTCGAACGTGCCGTATGGTAGACTCTGGATGATGCCCGCCCCCGGACCCTCGCCTTCCCGCCCCACCCACGGCTGACTCGGCGCACGTAGCGTCACGACTTATGATTTCGAACATGGCCCAGTCGCCCGCGCCGCACGCGCCCGAGGCATTGCCCGAGCGTGTCCCCACCACGCACGATCTGCCGAAAACACCGCTGCGCGGATCGCCCGCTCTGGACGACGAGTTGGAACCTTCGCTGAGCGGAAGTCAGGCGCGGCGGCTTGCGCCGGCGCCGCGCCGCGTATGGCCGCGGTTGGTCGTGCTTGCGCTGCTGGCGGCTGCGGCGTATTATCTCTATCCGCGCGTGCTGCCGCTGATCGGCATGCTCGTCAAGCCGAAGCCGGTGGCCAAAGCGCCGCCGCGCGTGGTGCCCGTCGTTACCGCACCGGTCCGCCGCGGCGACATGGACCTGTATCTGAACGGCCTCGGCTCGGTGACGGCCTTTAACACCGTGACCGTGCGCAGCCGCGTCGAAGGCCAACTGGTGCGCGTCGCGTTCACCGAAGGCCAGATGGTGAAGAAAGACGAGCTGCTAGCCGAGATTGACACCCGCCCGTTCGAAGTGCAGCTTGAACAAGCCGAAGGCATGCTGGCCAAAGACAACGGCGCCCTGAAAGTCGCCCGGCTCAGCCTGCAACGATACAACGCCCTGTCGTCGTCACGGGCGATCACTCCACAGCAGATCGACGAGCAGTTTGCCTTGGTGACGCAGGGTGAAGGAGCGATCCAAACCGATCAGGCGGCCATCGCCAACGCCAAACTGCAATTGACTTATTGCCGCATTACGGCGCCCATCAGCGGGCGCATCGGTCTGCGGCTGGTCGATCCCGGCAATATCGTGCGGGCCAACGATCCCGGCGGCATTGCGGTGATCACGCAGTTGCAGCCCATCGCGGTGGTATTCACCATCCCGCAGGACGAAATCTCGCGCGTGCAGCAAAAGCTCAACGCCGGCCAGCCGCTGGCGGTCGAAGTCTACGACCGCGACTTCGACATGAAGCTGGCCACCGGCAAGCTGCTGGCGCTCGATAACCAGGTCGATCCGGCCACGGGCACCGTGCGAATCAAGGCCATCTTCGACAACGAAGACAACCTGCTGTTTCCCAACCAGTTTGTCAACGCCCGGCTGCTGATCGACGTCATGCGCGAGGCCGTGATTGCGCCGTCGGCGGCGGTGCAGCGCGGCCCCGACCTGACGTTTGTGTACGTGGTGAAATCCGACGAAACGGTCGAGTTGCGCGAGGTGGAAATCGGCCCGACCGAGGGCGAAGAAACCTCGATCGTACATGGCCTGGCCGCCGGCGAAGTGGTGGTGACCGACGGCGTCGACAAGCTGTTGCCGGGCGCCAAAGTATCTCCGCGCAAGCGCGGCGCTGAGGCGAAAGACACGGGAAAGGGCGGAGGCGACCGCCAGGCAACTTTGTCTCGACAGGGTTAGTCTCGATAGGATTTATTTCGACAGAATTTATTTCGACAAGGAACCGACGGAGATCGACATGGGCCTGTTTGACGGCAAAAAAGGATTGATCATCGGGGTGGCCAACGACAACTCGATTGCCTGGGCCATTGCGCAATTCATCATGGCCGAAGGCGGCGAATGTGGCTTTACGCACCTGCCCGACCGCCCCGACGACGAGCGTCAACGCAACCGCCGCCGAGTGGCCCAACTGACCGACAAGGCTGAGCGGGCCCGCTTCTTGTTGCCGATGGAAGCCACGAAAGACGACGACATTCGCTCGGTGATGGCCAAGTGTGGCGAGGCGTTTGGCAAGCTCGATTTTCTGGTTCACTCGATCGCCTATGCTCCGCTGGATGACCTGAAGGTCGACACCATTCAAACCAGCCGCGAGGGGTTCAAGACGGCGATGGAAATCAGCGTCTATAGCCTGATTGCGGTGGCGGGCGCCGCGCGGTCCATCATGGCGCCGCGGTCGAGCATTGTGACGATGACCTACTTTGGCGGTGAGAAAGCCGTGCCCGGCTATAACGTGATGGGCATTTGCAAAGCCGCGCTCGACTCGACGGTTAAGTATCTGGCTTACGACCTGGGGCCGTCGGGCGTGCGCATGAACGCGGTCAGCGCCGGGCCGGTGCGCACGCTTGCCGGTCGGGCGGCGGGCGTCGACGATATGCTGGTGCTCTACGAGGGCATGGCGCCGCTGGGCCGCAACATCACGCACGACGAAGTGGCCCGCACGGCGGGGTTCTTGCTGTCCGATCTTTCCGACGGAATCACCGGCGAGATCTTGCACGTTGACGCGGGGTATAACATCATGGGTTCGCCCGGCCGGCTGCTCGATCGGTTTAAGGGGGCATGAGCCGTCGAATGCCGCGTTGCGCCGGCAAGATTTGATCGCCTTGATGGGAAGTTCCGCAAACTTCACCCATCTCAAGGAACCATCCGATGTGGGCGAGAAAACGTCTCGACCTGGACTGGGGCGATTTGCGATCGGCGGCCGTGCACGGCTTCTCGCCCGGCAGACGCAGAGCGCTGGCCCAAGCCATCGAGTCGCGCTGGTCGGCCGCCGGCGACGCCCTGGCTTGCCTGTCGGTGCGAAGCGCGTTCGATTTCTTGCTGGGCGCGCTCGGCTGGCAGCCCGGCGGCCAAGTGCTGGTTTCGGCCGTGACCATTCGCGACATGCCGCGGATTGTCGAAGCGCACGGCCTTGTGCCGGTTCCCGTCGACCTCGACGCGGAGCATCTGGCGCCCCGGTTGGAATCGCTCGAGCGAGGGCTGACGGCGCAGACGCGCGCAATTCTTGTTGCGCATCTGTTTGGTGGGCGGATCGATCTGTCGCCGGTCGCTCAGTTCGCCCGGCGGCACAACCTGCTGTTGATCGAGGACGCCGCTCAGGCGTTTGCAGGCGATGCATACGCCGGCGACAACGCAGCCGACATCTCGCTGTTCAGCTTCGGGCCGATCAAGACGGCGACGGCGCTCGGCGGCGCGGTGGTGCGCGTCCGAGATCCCGAGTTGCTCGAAGCGATGCGCCAGCGGCAGCTTGGCTATCCGGTGCAGTCGCGCGGCGATTTTCTGCGGCGGACGGCAAAATATGCGGCTCTGAAAGCGCTTTCGGCGCGACCCTGCTTTTCGGTCCTGGTGGCAGGCTGCCGAGCGGCGGGGCGCGATTACGATCGCCTGGTGAACGGCTGCGTGCGCGGTTTTGGAGCCGAGCATTTCTTTCGACGCATTCGTCGGCAACCGTCTGCGCCGCTGCTCGCCTTGCTCGCGCGCCGGCTGGCGACGCTCGATCGCGATCGCCTCAGAATCCGCGCCCAGCTCGCCGAGCAGATCATGGGTCGTTGGTCGGGCACGGCGCACTTTCCTGGCTCGGCCTGCCGGCCTCACACCCACTGGTTGCTGCCGCTGTGGACCGCCGATCCGCCCCGCCTCATCGCCACGCTCGCCAAGGCGGGTTTCGACGCCACTCAGGGCCAAAGCCTAACGGCAATTCCAGCGCCCGCCGGCCGGCCGGAGATGGAAGCCCTCACTGCGCGGCAAGTGCTGGCGGGCGTCGTCTTTTTGCCCTGTTATCCCGAGCTTTCCTCGATCGCCATCGCGCGGTTGGCCGAGCTCGCGCAGCGAGAGTGCCAAGCGGCCGACGTAGCATCAGCGGCCTGCCAGGGCGTCGCGTCGGCAATGCCTCGGCGCGCGCCGCTGGTGGTTGGTGGTTAGGCCTTGGCAAATTCACTGCTTTCCGCGGCGCATCCAATAGCGATCGGTGGAAATCGCACCGATCGTGGCCACAGCCAGCAGCGCCAGCTCAATGGCCATGGCCATCGCGCCGTATTCGTCTAGAAATTTCAGCAGGGCGGCGCCCGGCGGTGCGATCGGAGCGCCTGGCCCGCGAACCCCTTGCAGCGTCATCACGAAATAGGCGAATGCGGTGATGGAAAAGGTGACACCCGCGATAATCAGCAATAGGTAGAACGGGTTGAACCCTCGTCTGGTCGGCATCGCTTCATCATATCGCATCGATCGTTGGAATGCGTCCCGGCATTCGACAAACCGATCGTCGCACAGTACCATGTGACGAAGAATGGGGCGTTCTTCCTCGATCTTTCTACGCAAGCTGAAAAAGGAACGACTGCCATGAACGACTCGGAACTGAACCGTCGCGATTTTGAACGCCTGGCGATGGCCGCCCTCGGCGGCATGCTGGCCGGCGCCGCTCCGGCGCTCGCCGCCGATGACAAAGACGACGAGAAAGACAAAAATAAGAATCCGCTGTTGGTCGAACCGCACGTCTGCCGCGGCCTGAATACCTGCAAAGCCAAAGGCAAAGACAAAAAGAACGCCTGCGCCGGCCAAGGCACGTGCCACACCGCCGAAAAGCACACCTGCCACGCGGAAAATGCCTGCAAGGGTCAAGGCGGCTGCGGTGACCATCCGGGCGAGAACGCCTGCAAAGGCAAGGGCGAATGCGGCGTGCCACTCTCCGCCGGCGCGTGGAAGAAAGCCCGCAAGCGGTTCGAAGAGTTGATGAAGAAGGAAGGCAAAGAGGTCGGGCCGGCGCCGAAGAAGAAGTAGCCGCGGGGCAGGCAGAGACGCGGGGCAGGCAGAGACGCGGAGATGGGGAGACGCGGAGAGATTAGCGACGATTGTTCCGCGTCTCACCATCTCTGTGTCTGGCGCGTCAGGATCTTCCATAGCTGACTGACAACACGCGCACCGGGGCATCGCCAAGGCTCTGCCCCAGCCACCGAGGTGACGCGGTACCTTCCGCACTCCGCACTCTCATGGTCCCACAACGCCTCGGCTATGAAAACCTCGGCCTAGGGGTAGGATTGCGCACGGCGCACTTCAACTATATTCTGGAAGAAAAGCCAGCGGTCGATTGGTTCGAGATTATCTCGGAAAATTTCATCGACTCGCAGGGGCGACCGCGCTGGGTGCTCGAGCAGATCGCCGAGCGATATCCCGTGGTGATGCACGGCGTGTCGCTCTCGATCGGCACCACCGACCCGCTCAACTTCGACTATCTCGCTCGGCTCAAGCGGCTAGCCGAGGCGGTGCAGCCACGCTGGATTTCCGACCACCTGTGCTGGACCGGCGTGCTGGGCCTGAACGCTCATGATCTGCTGCCCGTGCCGCTGAACGAGGAAACGCTACGGCACGTGGTCGAACGCATTCGCGTGGTGCAAGATTTTTTAGAACGACCACTGATATTGGAGAATCCCAGCAGCTACGTGACGTTCGCCAGCTCGACGATGAGCGAGTGGGAGTTTCTCACCCGCATGGCCGAAGAGGCCGATTGCGGTCTGCTGCTCGATGTCAACAATGTCTACGTGTCGAGCGTGAATCACGATTTCGACCCATGGGAATATCTGGAAAACGTTCCCCACCGGCGGATCGTGCAATGTCATCTGGCGGGGCACACCAACCGCGAGACACACCTGATCGATACGCACGACAACCACGTGATCGACCCGGTGTGGGAGCTTTATCGCCGGGCGCATCAGTTGACCGGCGGCGTATCGACGCTGCTGGAGTGGGACGCCAAGATTCCGCCGTTTCCGGTGGTGCATGCCGAGGTGCTTAAAGCACGCCAATACATGTCGGCGGAGGACCTGCCCGCGCGGCGGCCAGCGACGCCACCGCCGCCAATCCAACCGAGCGCCGACGCCGTGCCGCATCCGCTTCACCTGGTGGCCGCCGAAGTCCAATGATCGATCCCTCACTCAGCGAGATTCAACGTTGGATGCAGGCGGTGATGACCCATCCCGAGGGCGTGGCCGCGGGGGCCGATTCAGAAGCCGCTCGGCGCGAGATCGACGCCGGGCCCGACCAGCTTGATTCGGTCATCCGCCCGTCGCGGCAACTGACCAGCGAAGAGCGGTTGGCGATCTATGGCAACGCCTACTTCGCGCGGCTGCTGGAATGTATGCGGACGATTTTTCCGCTGGTTGTCCGAACGGTGGGTGAAGAAGCGTTCGACGACCTGGCGCTGGGCTATTTGCAGCGATATCCTTCGCGCAGCTATACGCTCGACCGGCTGGGCGACCGCTTCCTCGATTACCTGAATGAATCGCGCCCCGATCTGGACGCCGACGGACGCCCCACCGAAGGCTGGCCCGATTTCTTGATCGACCTGGCCCGGCTGGAGTGGGAGATCGACGAGGTGTTCGACGGACCGGGCGTGGAAGGCCAGACGCTGCTGTCTGCCGGGCAAGTGCAATCGATTGAGCCGGGCCGCTGGCCCGAGGCGCGGCTGGCGCCCGCTCACTGTCTCCGCCTGCTGGCGTTTCGCTTTCCCGTGAACGATTATTACACCGCTCTGCGGCAAGCGAGCGACACGCAACCGCCACCGGAGATGCCCGATCCGGCGGCAACGTTTTTGGCCCTCACTCGGCGAGATTTCGTTGTCCGCCGGCACCCGCTCAGCGAGGCTCAATATGGTTTGCTTGGCAAGCTGGCCGGGGGCGAAAGCCTGGGCGCCGCCATGCAATGGCTGGTTTCGGCACGCGAGGTGAGTCTGGAGACGCTCGTCGCCGATTTGCAGATCTGGTTTCGCGCGTGGACTGAGGCGGGATTTTTTATAGGGGTCGAGCTCAAACCGTAGCCCGACCGGGTGTCTCATGCGGTCTCGGCCTGGTGTACAATGCACATGGCCGCGGACGGCCAGAATGTTCCATCAAGTAAGGCGTTATCGATGAAATCAGATTTCCGTAGATTGCGACCGCAAGCCGGCCACAAGGGCCGGGATGGCCGGCAGTTTTTCCGACTGTTCGTGTGGCTGCTGGCGGTGGTGTTTTTGTGCGCGCCAATCACCGGTGCCGCCGAAGATGCCAAACCGCCAAAGCCGCTCACCAAATACAAAGGGCGCAAGATCGCGCCCACCATGACCTATCACGGCGCGGACTGGCTGATCCGCAACACGCGCGAACAAGAGGAACACTGCAACACGTTGATCGAGGCATTGAAGATCAAGCCCGGTCAGGCCGTCTGCGACATGGGCTGCGGCAACGGCTTTTACACGTTGCGAATGGCCCGGCTGGTGGGCAAAGACGGGCGGGTGCTGGCCATCGATGTCCAGCCTGAAATGTTGCACTTGCTCGACCTGCGGGCGAAAGCGGAGCAGATCGAAAACATCGAGCCGATTCAAGGCACGCTGATCGATCCTAAGCTGCCCGAGGCCGAGGTCGATTTGATTCTGTTAGTCGATGTTTATCACGAGTTCTCGCACCCCGAGCAGATGTTGCAGGCAATGCGCCGGGCGCTCAAGCCCCATGGCCGATTGGCGCTGGTCGAGTTCCGGCTGGAAGATCCCGAGGTGCCGATCAAGCTTTTGCACAAAATGAGCAAGGCTCAGATCATGAAGGAGCTGCCGCCCAACGGTTTCAAGTTGGTCGAGGAGTATGAAAAGCTTCCCTGGCAGCACGTGATGTTTTTTGAGCGGGATGAAGAACATGAGGAGCCGTAATTCCGCGCCGCAATTTGCGGACGACGCCAAGCGTTTCGATTGACATCGAATTCTCTCGTGGGCTACCTTAAACATATGGCTCACATTCGGATCGAAAGCGATTCGGAGCACGGGCGTTTTATGGCAACGGTTGATCTTACGCTTGAGCAGATTCTGGGCGCGGTGGAGCAGCTATCGCCCGCAGAGCGGAAGCGGTTTTAACGCGAAATGACGCGGTTGGGATCATCGACCGAGCCAGCGCGCCCTACAAAGCGAATGCCGCGGCGCAAAACCAAGAGACTCACAGAACTCTTGCTCAAAGGGAATTCCGGCACGTTGACCTCCGGCGAAGACGCGGAGCTTAACGCGCTGGTTGATGAATTCGAGTCGCTGGCGCTCGCGAACGCCGAAGCCATGGTTCGCAATCACGGACCCGAAAATACGGACGCGCGCAGCGCACGTCCGGGCCGCCGTCGGCGTTCGGCGAAGCGATGACCTCGTGAGCTTACGTGCATGCACGGCTAGGCCGGCATGCATCAGCGCATTCTCCTCCGACAACAGCTCAGTAATTGAATCGCCTTCGGATCCGCTCAATTACTGCAAGCGCCACTATAAAAAGATAAAAACCCGGACCCAGAACCAGGCATCCGATTATCAGGTTCCAGGATTCTCGCCATCGCAAAAGCGATTTCACGTCTTTGCTGAGGAAACTGAGCAACCAGAATGCGAAATAAAGACACCCTAAAGCAAGGGCGGCCATTGTCAGCCCCCGAAAGAACGCTCCCGCACCCTCGAGAAAAGCTCCGAATATCCACAACCATAAGGGGACCCTATGCGGTTCTGTCATCTGTTTGGGCGGCCATGAAGCTTCTTGAGACGCGCCTGAACTTCCGCCAGCGGGACAGATTTGCCGCGTGTCCGGCGGCGGCGGATCATGCGCCAGAAGTCCTTCGAGCTTGCCGTCCTTAGATCTTCGGCGTCGTAATCTTCGATGCCTACCAGCACGGCGCAAGGCCTTCCGCCACGGGAGATCACAATCCGCTCATTCTGCGATGAATTCAGGATTTCATCGACGTTCAGTTGGAGGTCTTTCGCCCGAACTTTTTTCATAAAATGTCTTCTGTTCGCTGCCGCGCGTCTTTGCGCCGAATCGCACGGATATGTACTCGTTGCTCATCTTCCGCCAGATCGTAAAACACTCGGAAGGCGCCGATTCGCAGTTCCCAAATCGGCAACTCATGCTCAAATGACGGAGTCAAGTCAATAAGCAGTTTCCTGCGTCGCGTTGTCGTTGTCGGTTGATCCGTGAGTTGCGCCGCGATTTCAGCAAGGATCCGGCGCTGGTCGAAAGCCCGAAGCGTCTCCAATTCTTGGACGGCGAGTTCGTGTATGACGATCTCGTAGGGCATGGTCCCGGGCCGTTCTCAGCACACGCAGTTCTCAGCACCCCAGGGGGCCAGCATCCGACTGTTTCAACTGAGCCCTCCAGTGAATAGTATTTCCATCGCCGCGCCCTGGTTCAACTGCATGGGGCGGCCCTGGCGATCATGAATTTGAGCCGCGGGATCGACTCCCAAGAGACTCAGCACGGTGGCGCCCACGTCGTCGGGCGAATAAGGCGGCGTAAGTTCAAGTTTCGCAGTTTTTGCTAGCAGATGAACGACGCCGTAGCGTCATTATGCCGCAAGTTGGAGTACTTGGTCGAGAATCTGCTTGATTTTTTTGCTTCCCTGTCCTGACAGGCCCAGCGGAATAATCTGTTCG
>JAICLL010000298.1 GCA_025927475.1 Pirellulales bacterium | reverse complement strand
TGCGGGCCGCGCGCCTAAGTGACGACGACCGACTCCAGAATTGGATACAGACTCGCCCAATCTCTCCTTTTTCACCAAGGTGCCAAGAGGTTAGCTACCGGCTTGCCGCCTAAAAGCTTACAGACGTGTTCCTACGCCCACGTAGACCGTTTTCAGGCGTCGGCGTACACTAATAACCATGAGCGAACCTTGCGTCGAGCCAGCTTCGACCCCCGAGACGGCGGCTTCCGCCGATGACTTGCCGGGTCTGCCGCGCCCGTTTCAATACCGGCTGCGTACGATGTTCGCCGCCGTGGCAATACTGAGCATGTTGTTTGCGGTGATGGACGCGGTTGGGATGGTCTGGTCGGTGGTGCTCGTTTGGTTTTTACTGCTCGCCGTGGCACACGTCACGGCCAACGCCTGGGGAAGTAGAACCCGTGAACGCGCGGTTGCCGTGCGAACCGACGACACTCAACGAATACCACCATCCCTGGAATCGCCCCGCCTTGTTCCTTGGGGCGACGCCGCCCGTTTGCGTCAAACGACGCGCCTGGGATGGCCGATGATCGCGCTCACGGTGGCCGGCGCTTTGGCGGGCGGCGCACTGGCCTCGACGGCCCTGATGCTCTTGAGCCACCCGCGAGTCGGATATGCGGGAGTGGTGGTCGGCACGCTTTCGGCCGCCACCGTCAGCGGCTTTCTGGCCTTTCTGACCAGCAGCTTCGTCGAAGTTGCCGGTCGAGCCTGGCAAGAGGCCGCTCACGGTGCTGTGCCGCCCGTACGAGGCTCGCCTTAGCCCGTGCGGGGCCTAAACCCGCGGCAACGCGGCTTCGCCCGTCAATAACGAGCCATTGCCGCTAAAATCGCTATCGCCCACCACCAGCTCGGGCCGCAGACTGAGCAGCTCTTCCTGGACGCGATAGCGCGGCTCGCCGGGCGCCGGTTCCAGCCGGTAATGACTGCCGTCGGGCCGCAGGATGCGGGCCTTGACGTTGTCCCGCAGATAAGCGGGCACGATTTCGGTCAAGATTCGCTGCTTCAGTTCGGGCGTCTCAATGGGGAACATTGCCTCGACGCGGCGATAAAAGTTGCGCGGCATCCAATCGGAGCTGGCCAGAAAGACTTGCGCGTCTTCGTCGGCGCCGAACACAAAGATGCGGCTGTGTTCTAAGAAGCGATCGACGATGCTGCGCACGCGAATGGTTTCGGAGATGCCCGGCAACCCCGGTCGCAGGCAGCAAATTCCGCGGCAAACCAAGTCGATGGGCACGCCTGCCTGGCTGGCGCGGTAGAGAGCCTCGATCACGCGATAATCGACTACCGAGTTGAGCTTGGCGAAGATGCGCGACGGCTGCCCGGCGGCCGCACGCTGGGCCTGCTCGTCGATCAGCTCGATGGTGCGTCGCTGCAGGTCGGCCGGGGCGACGACCAGCTTCCGCCAGACGTGCCCCTGCGAATAGCCGGTCAGCAGGTTGAACAGGGCCGAGGCATCGGCGGCGATGTCTTCGTTGGCCGTGAAAATGCCCAGATCGGTGTAGACGAGGGCCGTGGTCGGGTTGTAGTTGCCGCTCGAAAGGTGCACGAAGCGGCGCACGACCCCTGCCTCTTGCCGCACCACCAGCGACAGTTTGCAGTGTGTCTTCAGGTCCAGGAAGCCGAACACCACGTGCACGCCCGAACGCTCGAGCTGGCGGGCCCAGCTCACGTTGGCCGCTTCGTCGAAACGGGCCTTCAGCTCGACCAGCGCGGTCACGTGCTTGCCGTTTTCAGCCGCCTGCATCAGGGCGCGCGTGACCGGCGAGTCGCCGCTGGTGCGGTAGAGCGTCTGCTTGATCGCCAAGACGTTGGGGTCTTTGGCCGCACGGCTGACAAACTCGACCACCGGATCGAACGACTCGAACGGATGGTGCAGCAAAATATCGTTGCGGCGGATGTTGGCGAAGATGTCGTCGCCGCCGCGCGACCGCCGGCCCCGCGGCAGCCGTGGCGTGAACGGCGGATCGCGCAGGTGCTCGCGGCCCGGCACGCGCAGCAAGTCCATCATGCCCGTCAGGTCGAGCGGGCCGGGAATGCGGTAAATCTCGCTGTACGAGTCGGGCGAGTTCTCGTCGCCTTCGTGCAGCTCTTCGGGATCGACGATCATGCGGATCAGCTCTTCATTGCCGGCGGCGGCCACTTCCAGCCGCACGGCCTGCCCGCGTTGCCGCGCCTTGAGCCGGTCTTCAATCAGCCGCAGCATGTCGTCCGATTCTTGCTCGAGCAGCTCGATGTCGCTATCGCGCGTGATGCGAAAGGTCGTGCTGTAATGCACTTCGAATCCGCCGAACAATTCGGGCAGCCGCGCCGAGACGGCGTCTTCGAGCAGAATGAACTGCACCTCTTCGCCCTGGGCCAGCGGCACCAGCCGCGGCAGCACCTGCGGCAACTGCACCACGGCGAACAGGTGCTTTGGACCCAGACCATGCTCGCGCTCGAGCATCGCCGCCAGGTAAAGCCCGCGGTTGTGGTAGCGAGGGCTGGGGTGGGCCGGGTCGACGGCCATTGGCGTGAGAATCGGGAACGCTCGTTCCAGAAAGAAGCGGTCGAGCGACGTCCGCTGTTCGGCGCTCAGCTCATGGTGCTTGAGCAAGCGGATACGCTGCTCGGCCAACTGTGGCACAACCGATTCGTTCCAGCAGCGATATTGGGCGGCCACTAGTTCTTTCGTTCGGGCGGCGATTCGCTGCAACTGCACGATGGGCCTCAGCCCGTCGGGCGAGTAATCCTCAGGGGCGCCGTCGCCGAAAGATTGCTCGCGCAAGCCCGCCACGCGCACCATGAAAAACTCGTCCAGATTCGAGCTGAAGATGCTCAGAAACTTGACCCGCTCCAACAGCGGGTTCGACTCATCGACGGCTTCTTCCAGCACGCGCGCGTTGAACTCCAGCCAGCTCAGCTCGCGGTTGATGAAATGCTCGGCTAAAAAGGCTTGTTCGGGCATATCCTAAGTTTAGGCCGGAATATGCGAAGGAAAAGGCGCAAAACAGGACCGGGCCGGGGCCAGGGGGCCAAGATATGTATTTCCCGATTGTGGCTCTGCTTTACGAATCTCCAGCGGGAACTCGAACAGCGTGATGATGTCGTTCCAATTCAGACGCCACTGCTTGACAATCGTCGGATACTTCGCGCCCACACGGTATCGAATTTTTTCAGGGTCGCTTCCGCCTCCTCCATCGTGGCCGACTGATAGATTGTCTTCAGGTCCGCAGCCACGGCACGGCTGTCTTCGGTGGTCGTTGTTTGATCTCTGACCTCACTATTCTCCTCTCGACCGCCTTGTCCCTGGCGTTGATGTCGGCGCCGTGGGCGGTGAGCAGCTCGATCATCTAAATGACCTTGCACGGTCATGGGAACACGGAACGCCACAGAGGGCGTTCACTACAGATTGCTGGCTTCCCATGATCGTGCAAGGTCATTTAGTCGGCGTGTTGGCTCGGCCGCTGCTCAACTCCGTGAATGATGGTGTTTTGCCTCAGTCGAAACTGGAAGAAAGCTCTGGTTGGGTTAGCATAAACCCAAAAGGAGGTTCTTATGAAGAAGCCACGTCGTTTTTTTCCCGCCACTGAGAAGGTGGCCGCCCTCAAGAGGCATCTCGTCGAAAAGG
>JAICLL010000070.1 GCA_025927475.1 Pirellulales bacterium | reverse complement strand
TTTCTAAGTTTTGGTACCACGCCCCCGGTTCCGTTTCCCCCGCCGGTGGCCCCCTCGCCTTTTGGGGGGGCACTCCCGGCGGTGAACGACGGAAGGCAATCGGGAAGGATCGCCTCTTCTAGACGGCCAACGTGAAACTCCACCGGACAAGCCGGTGGCATCTTGGCGGAACAGAACCGGAACCCGCCGCGGGTGACCATAGTCACGCACTTTGCGCAGCCCAGGCTCTGCCCCAGGCACCGAAACCGCGTCGAGTAAGCGTCCTCGCTTGCTCAGCAAGAATTGGCGAGATGCACCAGCGAGGACCGTTACGCTAGGTGATCCACCCCTAGCCCGCCGTTTGCCGCAGGGGTATAATCCGCGTTTCTATTTGTCTAGAGCTTTGTTTCGGCAATTTTCCGCCGGCGCACCCGCGTCCGGCGTTGGTTTGAGAAGGGAGATACGCATCGTGGCAATTCGTGTGGCAATTAACGGCTTCGGCCGCATCGGGCGGTTGGTGTTTCGCAACCTCATGGCCCGTCCGAAGGAGTTCGAGGTGGTCGCCATCAATGACCTCACTGACACCAAGACGCTGGCCACGCTCTTGAAATATGACAGCACCCATCGCCGCTATCCCGGCAAGGTCTCGTACGAAGACGGTTACATGATCGTCGATGGCAAAAAGGTCCGCTCGCTGGCCGAACGCGATCCCAGCAAGCTGCCTTGGGGCGAGATGAAGGTGGACGTGGTGGTCGAGAGCACGGGCATCTTCACGGGCCGCGCCGAAGGCGGCAAACACGGCTATGACACGCACCTGCAAGCCGGCGCCAAGCGGGTGGTGCTCAGCGCGCCGGCCAAAGACGGCGCCGACCTGACCTGCGTGTTGGGCGTGAACGACGACAAGCTGTCGCCGCAGCACAAGTGCATCTCGAACGCAAGCTGCACCACCAACTGCCTAGCCCCGCTGGCCAAGGTGCTCAACGACGTGTTCGGCATCGAAAAAGGCCTGATGACCACCACGCACGCCTACACCAACGATCAGAACGTGCAAGACCTGCCGCACAAAGATCTGTATCGCGCCCGAGCTGCCGGACAAAATATCATTCCCACCTCGACCGGCGCCGCCAAGGCCGTTGGGCTGGTCATTCCCGAACTGGCCGGCAAGCTGACGGGCATTGCCATGCGCGTGCCCGTGCCCACCGGTAGCGTTGTCGATCTGACCGCGTTGATGAAGCGCAATGTTACCGCCGAAGAGGTCAACAAAGCGGTGAAGGCAGCCGCCGAAGGCAAGCTGAAAGGCATTTTGGAGTACACCGAAGACCCGATCGTTTCGAGCGACATCATTGGCGACTCGCACAGCTCAATTTTCGCGGCCGATTTTACGCAAGTGATCGGCGGCAACTTGTTGAAGGTCGTGAGTTGGTATGACAACGAGTGGGGCTATAGCTGCCGGACGGTTGATTTGATTGAGCGTGTTGGAAAGCTGGGATAGCGTACCTTAGACGCACGTTAAGTAAGGATGGCCTTCCAGGTCGCGTAGATAGGACCGGAACGAGGCCGTAGGGTGGGCCGAGCGCAAGGAGTCCCCACCACTTCGCGCGGTGCCACGCGCGGCAAGAGTACATGGGCAAAGGGTGGGACTCGCTGCGCTCGGCCCACCCTACAACGTCGGCCAACCGTACGTACGAGGCCCAACGTAAGCTCATTCGTCTTACAACATCGTGGGCATGGTTTGCCTCGTCGGCTCGCCCATTTTCATCAGCCGCGGCGCGAGTTGCTCCGCGTGCTCGCCGAGCTTGCTGAGTTGGCAGTTCGCCGCCGCGCGAAGGAACAGTCCGAAGCCCAAAGTGCCCAACAGAATAGCGCCAGGCGTGCGCCGCATCAGGCAGTTGAGCATCAACGCGCCGCCAATCGTTCCGGCGGTCAACTGGGTGGCCGGCGCCCAGGTTTCCTGAGCGATGTCCCAACCACTGCGGCTGCGGCGGCCATTGTGTTGGTGATGATCGACATCCGGTCCCAGATTGGTATCGAGCTGATTGTCGACCGACTGCACTCCGCGCACCTGGCTCACCGCCGCGGCGACGCACCGCACTTCGTCTTCGGGCACATGTCCGGTGAGCGTGACATGGCCTTGGTCGGCCTGTACTTTAATCAATCGAGGGTGCGAGGCGTGGCGGCCCAGCGTTGCGCGAACGCGGTCGCAAAGAATCTGGTCGGTGGGGACGCTGTGATCGAACATTGCCTGAGTCTCGGCAATCGTGCCTTCGATCCGGTGGCTCGCATCCCGAACCGCCTTGTCGAACCAGGCGCTGGCGCGGCGGATCGCCTTGGCGCATTGATCGCGGAGCCGAGCCTGCCGGCGTCTGCTCTGAGTGGGATCGCAGAAATACATGCAGCCGGCCCCCAGGCCGAGCCCCATCATTAACGTGCGTGCGTGAAACATGGTAAGACTCCTTTCGGCGGGTCATTAGTCGGTTTTGGTGCAGCCGATTTTGGTGCAGCGCGGGCGACCAAGTCGGATTGTGCAAAAAACAGGCCGGTAGAAGTGCAGCAGCACCTATGGAAGTCGCTTGGCTTTTCGAGTTCCCGACGCTGCACGGAGGCGAGCGCTCACTACTGGCTTGCCTGCCCGGCTTGCAATCGGCAGGGTGGAGGCCGCTGGCCTTAGCGCCTGCCGGCGGCGCACTGGCCGAGGAGTTGCAGCGGCAGGGCATCGAGCACCTTTCGTTTTCGGCTTTTGATGATCGCGGTCAGCGTCTGCCGCGCGAAGCGCTGCGCCAAGAATTGCTAACGATTCTCCGGCGTCGGCGGCCGCAGCTATTGCACGCCAACAGCCTCAGCATGGGACGGCTGGCCGGTCCGCCGGCGGTCCGGGCCGACCTGCCGAGCATCGCCCATTTGCGCGACATCGTGGGGCTAAGCACTGCGGCCGTCGCCGACCTGAACGCCCACACGCGGCTGCTGGCCGTCTCGCACGCCACGCGCAACTTTCACCTCTCGCAAGGCGTGCGCGGCGAGCTCTGCCATGTTGCTTACAATGGCGTCGATCGGGAGGTTTTCCAGCCGCGACCGGCTACCGGTTGGCTGCACTGCAAGCTAGGGCTTTCGGGCGAGGTGGTTCTCGCGGTCGCGATCGGTCAGCTTGTGATGCGCAAAGGCCACGATGTGCTGGTGCGGGCGGCCGCGCGATTGCGCGATGCGTTTCCCCAGCTTCATTGGGTGATTGCCGGCGAGCGCTTTTCGCAAAAGGCCGAGGCGGTGCAGTACGAAACCGACCTGCGCACCGCAATTGCCACGGCAGGCCTGGCCGAGCGGTTTCATTTTCTAGGCACGATCGACCGGGTGGCGGAACTGTTGAATGAAGCCAAGCTATTGGTTCATCCAGCGCGGCAGGAACCGCTGGGCCGCGTGCTGCTGGAAGCCGCGGCCTCGGGCGTGCCCTGCGTCGCCACCGATGTGGGCGGCACTCGAGAGATCTTCAACGCCGCTCAGGCACGGTTGGCGCCGCCCGGCGACGACCAGGCGCTGGCAGCCGCCGTGGCGGGACTGATGGCCGACGCTGCCGAACGAGCGCGGCTGGCGGCCGCCGCCCGGCGGCGGATCGCAGAGGCTTTTGACGTCCGCGCCGCGGCGCTGACGCTGGCGGCGCATTACTCCGCGACGGTCCGCTAGAGTCACCAGCGATCTGGACAAACGCGGAGACGAAGAAACGGGCGTTCGTCGGTTCAGCGCCGGTCGCGATCGTCCGTGCGGGCCGCCACCGACAGCGCGACTCGGGCCGCGCCCGCCCGGCGCAACAGCCGGGCGATTTCGTTGCAGGTTGCGCCAGTAGTCAGAATGTCATCGACCAAGAGCACGCTCGCTCCAGCGAGACGATGTTTTTTTCGCAGCCGGAAAGCACCGCGGACATTTGCCAGCCGCTCGGCCGGCGAGAGGCCGCTTTGGGGCTGCGTGTAGCGTCGCCGGACGATCAGGCGGGCGCCCAGTGGCTGCCCCAGCCGCCAGGCCAGCGTCTCGGCCAGCGTCGCAGCGCTGTTGGTGCCGCGCAGCGAGCGGCGCAGCCAATGCATTGGCACAGGCAGCACCAAAGTGGGCCGCCAGTCGGCCATCGCCTGACCATGCCGTGACCAGAGCAACTGGCCGATGGCCGCCGACAGCCCTTCGTCGCGCGCTCGCTTCATGCGCAGCGCCGCCGTCCGCAGCTCGCCCGCATAATCGCCCAACGTCCATGCCTGCGAGAAATGGAGTTGCTCGTCGCGGCACTGCGGGCAACCAAGTTCGCTGGCCGACGCGTGCCGTAGCGGCACGGCGCAGCGTGCACAGCGGTTTGTATCGTTCTTAAGGAACTGCGATTGGCAAACTCCGCATAGTCGGACGTCCTCGCGGAGCTCCGTTAACTCTTCGTCGCAGGAAGCGCAACGGAGTGGAAAAACCAGTTCGCAAAGCCCTTGTCCCATGAGCCGCGTGCGGCGCGCCGTCGCGGCCATCGCCGACCGCCACCACCTGGAACCACGCCGTGCAACCATGAGAGGTCTTCCGATCTCGCTGAAAATCGGCACGCATTGTAGCAAGCCAAATCCTGGCCGCTGCGGGGCACCGCAAAACTCCACCGAATTGAACCGCCAACCCCACTAAGCCAACCTCACTAATCGGAATAAGTCCACGCCGCGGAACAATCGGACTTCCGGCTGCAAACGGCTCGCGCGGCCCTCTCCGGCGCAGCTAAGTTTTAGGGGCGATTTCAGAACCCGGGACCTTGGCCGCGAGAGCCGGCATGCCGATTACCGTCGATGAACCGAGCACGGTTTGCTCGGAGGAGCGCCCTCGGCGGTGGTTCGCTGGCCTAGGCCGGAGTCTTCGTTGGTCCGCCCGGCTGAAGCGCTATGAGACTTGGCTGATCTTGTGCTTCGTCTATGTGCCGGTGGTCCCGCTGTTCTCGGCGGCAATTCTCGGGGGATATCTGTATGTGCGAAGCCACCGCACGGTCTACCTGGTAAACGGGCTTCCGATTGACATCGTGGTCGATGTCGATGGCCGCCATTCGATCGCGCTCGGCCCGCACGCCCAGGCTCGGCTGGCGATGGCGGAGGGCTCGCACTCCGCGGTTGTCAGTACGCCGCAGCTTGGCTTCGAACCGGTCAATTTTCGGATCGGAGGCCAGGGATCGTCGGGATTGCTGCGCGCTCCGACGTTTATTGTCGATCCGACACGATCGGCGATTCTGGTTTGGGAAGAAGCGCCGGTGTCGGCGTCCAGTGACCGCCGCGAGGCCGAATCGCGCGCTCACCTGGGAGAGGCGTTTCTCGCCTACCCCCATATTGATTACGCCTTTGAAGAGTTTCCGAAGCACAGCGACGCGAACTTCAGCGCAGCAACTCGCCGAACACGCATCAGCCTCGTCGCCGCGCCGGCGGAAAAACTGGTCCAGGCGATTCTGACGGCGGACGACCGGGCCGGTGACACGCTCGGGCTGATCGAGAACCATCTGCGAGCCGCTCCCGACGACGTTTCGCTGCTCTCCGGATATTGGGCGATCGCTCGCCGGCGCCACGAGGTCGAGCGGTGTCGCAAGTTCCTGGCCGCTCGCCTTGCTGACCGCCCCGTGCGGGTCGATTGGCACCGGCTCTATCAGACCCTCAGCGAAGATTCGGGCGAAGGTGCGGCCTTGGTCGACCAATACGGCGGGTGGGTAGCTGCCGATCCTCAGAATTCGGCGCTGCTTTATTTGCGCGGTCGTTGCGAGCCCGATCGTGAAGCCGCATTGAGGTTCTACCAGCGCGCCATCGCGGCCGATCCGGAGAACGCCTATCCGCGATATGCGGAGTCGGGCATCTTGCTCTCGCGTGGGCAGTTTGAGAAGGCTGCGGCAGCAGCGCGCATCGCCTGCCGCTTGCGGCCCGACAGCGCTCCGATGAAGAGGCAATTGACCAAAGCCCGCATGGCGGTCGGGCAGTATGACGAGTTGGAGGCCGAGCAGCGGGCGGCATTGCTCGATCGCCCCTCCGCAAGCGACGACCAGGAACGGCTGTTGGCGGTTTTGGTAGCGGCCAACAAGCTCGACCAGGCTCGCCACGCTGTGAAAACGCTCTGCCAACGTGCTGCGGAAACTGCGCAAGACGCCGAGCGGGCCTGCACCGACCATTTGAATCATCTCTTGCTCTATTTCGAGGGTGATTTTGAGGGCTTGCTGGCCGCCACTGAGCAGCAGGCCGACACCGGCGACTCGGCATTGCCGCGCTATCAGGCGCTGTTTGAGTTGCAGCGGCAGGTGAAGCCCCCGGCGGGGCTGAGGCCGATTCCAGCCGATCACGAGGGCTATTCGCTGCTCTGCCAGGCGCTGGCCTGGGCTGAACGGGGCGACCAGGCGGAGGCCGCCGAAGCGAGGCGGCAAGCCATCAAACAGTTCCGCGCTGGCCGTTACGACGACCGCCGAGCGGCTGATATCTTAGCCAAAGGCGATCAGTGGTCCGACCAGGATATCGATGGCCTGCCGCTCGACCCTACGCACAAGTGCATTCTTTTATCAGCGATCGCCGAGGTATCCGGCGACCGTGCCGGTGCGTTGCTCGACCTGGCCGAAAAACTTAACTTTGAACGGCGCTTTCCCTATCACTTCTTAAAGCGGACAATCCAGCGGCTGCGCCGGCAGGCAGAGCCCGCGCGGAGCAAGCGGTAGCTGGCAGCGGCTTGAATTGCCCTCGGCCTGTGCCGTACAGTGATCGTAGATTGCGGCCTCGAACAAGGATCTCCTGCTTTGCAGCACGAACAGCTTTGGTCGCCTTGGCGACTGGGGTACATCAAGGGCGACCGTCCGGCCGCCGACGAGCAGCCTGTCGATCTTTTGCCCGGTGGCGACGCCGGGTGCTTCTTGTGCCGCGCGGTGGCGGACCACCACGACCGCCAAAACCTGGTCGTGCGGCGCGGTCGCCACACGATCGTGGTTCTGAACCGCTACCCGTATAATAATGGCCATCTGCTCGTCGCCTGCCAGGGCCATCTGGGCCGGCTTGACCAGCTCGATGCCGACACCCACTTAGAAGCCATCGAGACCATCACACACATGGCCGGCGTCATCGAGCGGCGGATGAATGCCGAGGGATTCAACGTGGGGCTGAATCTGGGTCGTGTGGCGGGCGCGGGAGTGCCGGGCCATCTGCATTGGCATCTGGTGCCACGCTGGAGCGGCGACACCAATTTTATGCCCGTCCTGGCCGGAGTCGATCTCATTCCGCAATCGCTCGACGCACTCTGGGAGCTACTGCGCGAGGAGGGCTCATGACCCTTCCCGCCGACGCAACCAAGCGGGCCGGCTTGACAATCGACCAGCGCGAGCGCCTGTTGCTGGCGCCGTATGCCATGCACAGCGGCGATTCGCGGGGGCGCAAACACCCCGAGCCGGCGCACGCCTATCGCGGGCCGTTTCAACGCGACCGCGATCGCATCGTGCATAGCGCTGCCTATCGCCGGCTGAGTGCCAAGATGCAGGTCTTCACCGGCGAATTGGGCGACTACCACCGCACGCGACTAACCCACACCCACGAGGTGGCCTCGGTCGCACGCACGGTGGGCCGGGCGTTGGCCTTGCACGAAGATCTGATCGAGGCCCTGGCGCTAGCCCACGATCTGGGCCACCCGCCGTTTGGTCATGCCGGTGAGGACGCGCTCGATGAGCTGCTGGCCGACGAGGGCGGCTTCTCGCACAATCGCCATGCCCTGCGAATCGTCGAAGAGCTGGAACAGCGCTATCCCGAGTTTCCTGGTCTGAACCTGAGCGTCGAGGTGCTCGAGGGCCAGGCAGCCAGGATCGATAAACGCTCGACGAGCGCGCTTCAAGCCTTGCTGGAAGTGCAAGTCGTCGAGGCTGCCGACAGTGTCGCTTACGACACGCACGATGCCGACGACGCGCTGGAGCTAGGGTTGCTCAAACTGGGCGAGCTGCTCGAGCTGCCGTTGTGGGCCGAAGCCGCCCGCCGCGTCGAGCGACAATATGGCAAACTTTCGGGCAAGCCGCTCAAGCGGGCCGTGCTGCACGAGCTGATCGATTGGCAAATCGGCGACCTGATCGACCGGGCAGGTCGGCAGTTGGCGGCCGAGGCGATCGATTCCGTGGAAGCGGTACGCGGTTGCGGGCATTTGCTGATTGAAGCCAGCGGCGAGCTGACCGAACTCAAGCGCGAACTAGAACGGTTTTTGTATGAGCGGGTCTATCGCCATCCGCAAGTGCTGCAAGTCCGCGGCGATGCCCAAGCCATGCTGCGTGAAATGTTTGCCGGCTATCTCGCCCGGCCGGAGTTGCTGCCCAGCGGCTTCGCGGGTCGGATCGAGCAGGCTGGGCTGCGACGGACGGTGGCCGACTATCTGGCCGGCATGACGGATCGCTATGCCGAACAGGAATACCGGAGATTGTTTCTGCGAGTTTAATCTGTGCGATGGACGAAGAACTAGGTTTGCAACCGATCATCAATGCCTCAGGGGCCGTCACGCGGCTGGGTGGCGCGCCGATGCCGCCCGCGGTGCTCGAAGCGTTCAACGCCGCCGCCGGCGAATCGGTGCCGCTGGAACAGCTTCAGGCCGCCGCCAGCCGGCAGATTGCCGCGATCACGGGCGCCGAAGCGGGGCTAATTACCGCCGGGGCGGCCGCGGCCCTGACGCTGGGCACGGCGGCGATCCTTACCGGCTACGATTTGCGACGGATGGAAACTTTGCCGCATGTCGACGGCGCGTTTCCCGACCAGTTCGTCGTCGCGCGCGAACAGCGAAATGGCTATGACCATGCCGTGCGGGCCGCCGGCGCCCGGTTGGTTGAAGTCGGTTTTCATGAATTGTCGGCGGGTTCGGGCGTGCGCCGGGTCGAAGAGTGGGAATACGAAGCGGCTTTTGGCGCTCGTACCGCCGGCGTGCTCTATGTGTTCGCTCCCGACGCTCGGCCCGAGCTGGCCGCACTGGTTGCCAAGTGCCATGCGCGCGGCCTGCCGGTGCTGGTCGATGCGGCGGGCGAATTGCCGCCCCGCGACAACCTGCGAGCCATCCTGGCCAGCGGCGCCGACCTGGTGGCGTTCAGCGGCGGCAAGGCCATTCGCGGCCCCCAGGCGACCGGCATCCTTTGCGGACGGCGCGATTTGATCGCCGCCGCCGCGTTGCAGATGTTCGACATGGACGATCATTTTGAACTATGGAATCCGCCGGCTGATTTCATCGACAAGTCGAAGCTGCCCGGCATGCCGCGCCATGGCATCGGTCGCGGGTACAAAGTATCGAAAGAGCAAATCGCCGCGCTGCTGGCAGCCTTGCGGCTGTTTGCCGCCGGCGACTACGATGCTGAGCTGTCCGCTCTTCGACGACGGTTGCAGCAGATTGCCATGCGATTGACCGGCTGCGCCGCCGCCATCGAGATCATTGAATCGACCGACGGCGAGAGTCTGCCGCTCTTGGAGATCGATGTCGATGCGGAGACGCTGGGCCGCTCGGCGTTGGAGATTTGCCGAAGGCTGCGCGCGGGCTCGCCGCCGTGTTACGTCGGACATGCCAAGCTGCACGCTGGCACGCTGGTTATCAATCCTCTGCACCTCGATGATGGCAAAGCTGCTGCGCTGGCCGACCGGCTGCGCGAGGAACTTTCCAAGAGCGTCGGGGCTTAAACGCCCTAGGTTGGGCCGAGCAAAGCGAGTCCCGCCTTTTGGCAGCGTGGCGCGAAGGATGTATGGCCACCGTGGGAGGCATACCACGGGGCTGATGAATAATCCGGGCTAGAGAACGACTGCGGCAATCGAAAATCCAGATCGGCGGCTAGCTGCCAAACTCGATCTCGTCCGATGCCCGGACGTCGGCTTTGAGCACTTTGCGCATTTGCTCCAGCGCTACGCGATTCTCTTCTTCGGTGTTCGAGGCAACGCAATCCGGCGGCACGATCAACTTGAAATCGCGCAGGTAGGCGTCATTGGCGGTGAACAGCACGCAGTTGTTGCCAGCGATGCCCGTCAGAATCAGTGTTCTCGCCTGCAAGTGATCGAGCAGCAGGTCGAGCGTGGTGGAATAAAAACCCGAGTGCTTTGGCTTCAGCACAAAGTAGTCGTCGCCCTCGGGGCGGAGCATTTCGGCGACCGGTTGTCCGCGCACGCCGTCGTGCAGACAGTGCTCAACCTGGGCACTGAAGTCGGACCGCCAGCGGCCAAAATTGTCGTTAGCATAGATAACCGGCACGCTGGCGGCCTTGGCCCGTTTCTTAAAGGTCGCGACCCGCGCGGCCATCTGCCACGCATGCGGCAGCATTTGGTCGCCTTCGGGAAACTCCAGGTCGTTGATGACATCGATCAGCAGCAAGGCCACCTCGGACTTGTCGGGCGCGTTGCCATGCAGATCGGGGTTCGGTTGCGTGCCGTGGGCCATCGCTGGATTGCGCGGTGCGAGTGGTGTGCCCGGACGCCCTTTATTCCGCTTGAACCGGTCGAAAGGCCATAATCTTTCGCCAAAGCCCCGAAATTACCCAAACCTCCCAAATGGGTGGTTGAGCAGCGTGCTAGCAGCGGTTATTGTCGAACCGCCGTGGCGTTCGGTTGCATCGAGAGGAAGCGAGAAACCTTGCCCGCCGGCGGCTCACTTTTTCGCAACTCGCTTCTCTTTTCGGAGGCATCGCATGCAACCCGTGATGATGGTGGCATTGTTGCTCTGCAATGGGCAGGTGTCGGCAGACAGTGCCGCAGGCGCACCCCCCGCTAACCAGGTGGCCTCGTCCGACGGTCGGACCTCCGCCACCCAAATCAACGCCGCCGGGCCACTGCGGCGGCTGCTCTCTCGCCGCGTCCGGCTCATGTCGGAAGACCGCGAAGCCAAGCTCCGCAAGCGGTTTCCCAACGTCGCCGACGCCGAAACGGCCAAGGTGCTGGCCGACCCCGACCTGATCGTCTACACCGACGACGAGATGCCCAAAGTCTATCAGTTCTGGGACGGCATGTTTCCGGGCGTCCACGATGTTCACTACAACATTTCGGCCCACCGCGGCGAGCGGTTCGGCAACGGCAACCGCGAGTTTCCTTGGTCGGCGCCTGCCGGCACCCACCGCAGCCCGAACGTCGAAACCCTGCGGTTCATGCTGTTGCCGGTCGATTCGCAAGGCAATCGCCGCCCGATTGTTTGGTTCAAGAAGCGTCACTGGGGCGATCGCCAGCCCGGCTATGGCTGGACCTATCCCGTGGGCACCGTGTTTGGCGAGGTGCTGGCCCAGTTGGGTCCCGACGGTAAGGCTTACACATTCGAGTTGCGCACTCGGCGCCGCTCGCACGGTCACTGGGAGGTCGATGTCTTTCGCCCGTTCCCCACGGCCGCCAGTCTGAGCAGCCGCGTAAAATCGCTGCGGCCCAATTGGCAAGAGCAGCCCGAGCTGCTGCGGCTGGTCAAGCATCTCGACGAGCCGCATGCGTTGCCGCTGCAGACGCTGGCCGACAATCAGCCTGAAGAACAAGTGTTTAATGAAACGATGGGCGTCGATGTCTTGCCGGCGGTGAGCGACCACCGACTGATCGGCGAATTGCTGACCAGCACGGTGTTTCGATCGGCGCGGAATGATACTTGGCGCACGGGGCCGCGCGGCGAGCTCACCTTCGCCCCCACCACCAAGGCGTCGTTTCATGTCGTGCCGGCCAACTACGACGCCGGGTTTGTGGCCATCGACAATCAGTCGTGCATGCGGTGCCATAATTCGTGTAACCGTCCGGTCGACGACTTCAACAGTTCCCGTCAGTGGTACGGGCGAATCCGCGGCTCGGACGGCATTTTTTCGTTCCATCCGTTCGCGCCGGAAAGCGTCAGCTACAATGGTTTCCGCGGCTCGGCCAGGTTCCGCTATGAGTTCGAACAGGCGGGATTGTTTGAGCCGTTCGATCCCAAGCGGCATCCCAACTCGGTCTATAACGAGCTGGAAGGTGAGCGGCGTTACTAGCGCACTTTCTCGACATTGCCGATTGTGCCGCGGCTCTGCCCCAGCCACCAGGACCATCCCTTGCGCGCTCACTCGACGGTCGATCGCTTTTCGCTCGATCTCGACTACCGCCCACGGCTGCCGAAAAACAAGCGACCGGCGATCGGCTGCATCGGGGCGGGGTTTATCATGGCCGATTGCCACCTGGTGGCCTACCGCCAAGCGGGTTTCAACCCGGTGGCCATTACCTCGCGCACCCGCGTTCGGGCGCGCGCCGTGGCCGAGCGGCACGGCATCGGCAACGTCTACGAGACGTATCAAGAGCTTCTCGCCGATCCGCAGGTCGAGGTCGTCGATATCGCCGTGCCGCCCGACGCGCAGTTGGCCGTGATCCGCGAAGCGGTCAAGCACAAAGACCATATCCGCGGCATCTTGGCCCAGAAGCCGCTGGGCATGAATTACGCCGAAGCGAAGCAGATCGTCGCGCTGTGCCGCCGAGCCGGCGTCACGCTGGCGGTGAACCAGAACATGCGCTACGACCAATCGGTGCGGGCGTGCAAAAACCTGCTCGATCGCGGTCTGCTGGGCGAGCCGGTGCTGGCCACCATCGATATGCGGGCCATTCCCCATTGGATGCCCTGGCAACAGCGGCTGGGGTGGGTCACGCTGCGAATCATGAGCATTCATCATCTCGACACATTCCGCTTTTGGTTCGGCGACCCGGTGCGCGTGTTCGCCAGTGTGCGGCCCGATCCCCGCACCGCCCGCAAGTTCAAGCACACCGACGGCATTTGCCTGTACATTTTGGAGTATGCCAACGGCCTGCGGGCCAGTTCGTGCGACGACGTTTGGACCGGCCCGGCGTTGGAAGGCGGCGAGGCCGATCTTTCGATCCGCTGGCGACTTGAGGGTACCGCCGGATTGGCCCGCGGCACGATCGGCTGGCTCGATTACCCGCGCCGCACGCCCAGCACGCTCGATTTCACCACGGTACGCCGGCCCGGCTACTGGTTTCAGCCGCGCTGGAAAGAAGTTTGGTTCCCCGACGCCTTTGCCGGACCGATGGCCCAGCTTCTCTGCGCACTGGAAGAGCGACGCGAACCGGAAATCAACGGCCGCGACAATCTCAAGACCATGGCGCTGGTCGAGGCTTGCTATCGCTCGGTCGCTGAGCACCGGGCCGTGGCAATCCGCGAAATCACCGGGCGGCGCGGGTAGCCACCGCAAGTAATCGAAAATCCAAAATCCGAAATCGAAAATCGCAACGCCCCAGCCACCGGCGCAACAAGGCCGGCAATCACCTCAACTGGACATGCCCCAGTCGTTGCGTTCCGACGACACACGCTCTTGAAACTCGCAGCCGATCAAAAGCTGCCGCTTCTTTTCCCAATAGCCCTCGCGCCAGTGGGCCACGCGGGCCTTCAACTGGTGCGTGCAGCCCTGCGTATCGGTGAGCCGCACGATCACGTGGTCGTACATCGGCCGCGTGGCCGAGAAATAGGCGAAGCCCCGCGTGGAAATATCGTGGCACAGGACCTGGAAAAACATGTCGTCGTCGGGCAGGGCGGCGCCGTCGTAAGGCGCCACCATCTGGACCGACGAAAAACGCCGCCGAATCGCGCGGCGGCCGTTCGCGCGGCTTGGCCCGAGCGCGTCGGACGTGTCGTCTGTCGAATACGGCTGCAAATTGGCGCCCTGCGCCGATGCGTCCATAGCTTCACCCCTGTTTTTGGCCCTGTGGCCAATGCAACCTTAGCTCAGGTTTGCGATGTGTCCACCGCGGGGGGCGGGCACGGTCGGTGGCCGGGGTGGAAGCGGGCCGGCGTGCTATTGCGGACCAGCGGCTTCGGCCAGCGATGCCCCGGTTGGCCCAGCGGGGTTTCGGATGCGCGATGCACCGGGGCGTCGCCGCGACCACGCTTTTCGATATAACCGGTCTAACTGGCGCGGCTCTACCCCAGCCACCTTGGCACGGCTCTGCCAGCCACGAAGCTGGCCTACTTCGCGTCGCGCTGGCGGCACCAGGCAATGATCTCCGCCGTACCGGTGGGCAAACCGCCGGCCGGGGCCGCCTTAGCGGGTTTCGCTGACGGGGCCGGTGCAGGCGCCTCTTCGGGGGCCGCCGCGGTTTCTGGCGCCGCGGACGAAGCGGCGGCCGGTGCTACAGGAGCCGCCGCACCGGCCTCCGCCGGTGCGCTGGCGGCGGCAGCGGCATTCTTTCGGGCAGCCGCCAAAATATCGGAGGTCGAGAGCTTCGCCTTCGGGGCGGCGGCTTTGGGAGCGGCTGCGGCCGGCGCCGCCGATTCCGCCGGCTTGCTGGCCGGCGCCTCGCCCTTGGCGGTCCGGGCAGCAGCCAAAATCTCGGCGGTGCTCGGCTTCTTCTCGCCCCCGGCCGGCTTTGCCGGCGCGGCACCGCCACGGGCTGCGGCCAGAATGTCGGCCGTCGACTGCTTACCCGTCGACTGCGTGGCCGGCGCGCCCAGCTTTTTGGCGGGCCCTTGGGCCCGAGCGGCTTCCAGCGGCGAAAGCTTCTTTTCGCCAGCCGGGGCCGCCGCCTTGGGCTTGGCCGGCGCGGCCTCGGCTTTGGCAGGCTTCTCCTGCCGCTCGGCCGGCTTGGGCGGAGGTTGATCGACCACCTTCAGATAGTCCAACTCAATATCAAACCAACCGACGTTGGCATAGGCATCGAACTCGACCAACGCCCGACCGCTCATGTTCACGGTCTTCACCACACCGGCGAATCCCTTGAATCGCGAAAGCTCGGGCCGCCGCTCATCGACTACCACGTATTTATCGGTGTACTTTTGTTTTAGCTGCTCGATCTGGTCAAACACCTTCGATACTCACGTGGGTTCGGAGAAGACATGCCGCCTCAGCTAAGCGAGCCGCGGCAACGCGCATGGTGGACTAAAACGCGCATTCTGGACTAAATTGGGTCCGAAATCAAGGTGGCGTTTCCGGCGGGGTGCGATCGTCGAGCGGGCGTTTCCTGTCTCGGAGCCAGTTGACAATTTGTCTGGTGATCGAAGCAGGCGCGCGTCCCTTGACTTTCATGACTTTTGCCTGAGGGACGACCGCGAGCCACGTCGCTTTCGCCACGCATGCCTCGGCCAACCCGGTCAATTCATGGCCACCAGGGTTGCTCGGCATCTCGAACCACCCGGACCTCAGGGGATACAGATTTCGCCACGGCGAAGTTACACGGTGCGTTACATCGATGCTTGACCTGATTCGCGGAGATATTCCCGAATATCTACTAGTTCTTGAGTCGTCAACGTGTCGCGGCTAAGTTGCTCCCATTCGGCCGCTTCCGCGGATCGAGCGGTATCCGTAAGGATTGCTTCGAGCATTTCTTTCGCCTTGCGCAAATCCTCGATCTGGCAATTTGGAAGCCCTTGTCCTCCAACCCGGCTTTCGATCGAGGTTAACGCTTCGTTGAGCCTCTGGACCAATCCGTGGAAATAGATTGGAGCGGCAACGTCGCTTGCGTCGCCATCATTGCCGTTTAGTCGGCCACTGTTCAGAATACAGTCTGCCGCATTGACAAGATCCGTCGAAGCGGCGATCAATTCGGCGGCGTTCCAAATACTTTCAGCCCCCGGATCGTGAGAAGTCCAAACTTCAACGACATCGGCAATACCGCGGGAGCGAAGGTCAAAGTCGTGAAACGAAAACATCGCGGCCATCTGCGATCTTCCCAAGATCTCTCAGTAATTATAGTATTTTTGGCCGGCGTATTCTGTCAACCTCCGCGATTCTTTTACCGCGGGCGGCACTTGAATCGAGGTGCTCACAGTTCTACGCGCGCGGAGCATCTTCTGCTTCTACCTGCTCCAACGCCTTCAAAACCTGCGTCATATCGGCGAACCGCTTTTCCGGCTCGCGCTCGATCGAGCGCGCGATGATCGACGAAAGCTGCGGATTGATTTGTGGGCGGTATCGCTCGATCTCGACGGGCGGATGCTCGGCGTGCTTCATGGCCACCAGACCGGTGTCGCCCCGCTCCCAGGGCAACTGCCCGCAACAGATCTCGTAAGCGCTCACGCCAAAAGCGAAGATGTCAAGCCGCTGGTCGGTGGGCCGCCGCTTGACCAGTTCGGGCGCCATGTAATTCGGATTGCCCGTGCGATTGCCGGGCTGCATAAAGGGCGGCGTGGCCGGCACCGTCAGCCCGAAGTCGATGAGCTTGAGGTGGTCGCCCTGCTCATCCACCATGAAATTCCGCGGGCAAACGTCGCGGTGGATGAAGGCAGCCTGGTGAACCGCCAACAGCCCCTCGGCCGCCTGGCGGATGATCTGCACGCGGCGGCCTTCGAGCAGCGGGCTTCGCCGGCTCAACAGCAAATCGACGCCAAATCCCTCGACAAACTCCATGGCCACAAACCGCTGCCCCTGGGTCGTGATGCCGTGGTCGATCAGCTTGACGATGCGCGGGTGGTCGAACTTTGCCAGAATTTCTCCCTCACTGGGCTTGTCGAGCCCTTTGAAGCGGGCCTCGAACTCGGCGGTCTTCTTCGGGTCGAGCACCTTGAGGCCGACCAGCCGGCCGGTCTCACGCTCACGGGCTTTATAAAACGTCGACATCGTGCCCGAGGTGATCTCGCGCAGCAGCTCATAGCGGGCGCGCACATCGACCTTGTTGCCCCCGAGCATCGACTTGAATTGGTTGAGCAGGCCCATACTTGGTTCCGTGACCGATTGGATGACATGCAGCGTGCCCGAGAGCAACGAAAATGTCAACGTAGTGCAACCTAGAAAGCTACGGCCTGCGTCGAGGCGCGATGGAACGACCTTTGTAGGCCGCCCGAGCCGCAACGGGCGACCTACATCGCCGCGCGCGATTGTCGCCTTTCGCTCCACGAAAGTTGCGCTACTTTCGCGGAGCGAAAGGCGACTTTGGCTCGTAAACCCCGGCCAGCTCGACCAACAGCTTTTCCAAATCTCGATAATAAGCTTCTTCACCCAGCTCAGCCTTTCGCTCGCGCAGCGCGGCGATCTGCCGCTCGAGTTCATCGCGGCGGGTGCGCGCGTCGGCGGGCAATTGCCGCTCGCGCTGGCTGCGCACGAGCTGCATCTGTGAAGCCCGCAAACCATCGACCGCGGCGCCCTCTTTGGCTGACCGAGTGGCACGCACTCCCTGAAACCAGTCGGCGGGCGTGCCCCGCGCGTCGCCATTGTCGTCGATCAAAGCATGCTCGGTGGCCAGCCGCGCGTCTTCGGCATAAAACTCTTGGGTTTTGGCCGAGGCCATCAAGAACGCCTCCAAGAGCGACGTCTGCTCGTCTTTATCCAGATCGGCGGCGGGATCGCCAATGGCCGCCGACAGGTAATCGCCAAAATGGGCGAAATTGTGCTCGAAGCCGCTTTTGGCTGCCGTGACCACCACGCGGTTTTTTCCCGAAAGCGCGTTGATAAACGGTCCGCTGGCCGAAGCGCAATTGACCATGGCCAGCGGCCGCTCGATTTGCCCTAGCCATGCGGCCAACTCAGCCGCCGAAACATCGGGTCCGCGCAAGTTGAACCGGGCGGTCTGGCCGTCGAACGTGCCATGGCCGATCAACACCAGCCAGAGCGGTTCATCCGAGGCAGGGGCCGCGTCGGTCAACCGCTGCCGCAGCCGCTGACGATCTTCGCCGGTGTCTTCATCGAGACCGATGCAATCGAACGACGCGCCCGCCCGCTCGGCGGCGGCTTGCCATCGCTCGGCCCATTGGCGGAACTGCTTGCCAAATTCTTCCGTGCCCGAGGCGCCGACGACCACCACCACCGCGGGGCGCTCGGCGGTGGCCAGCGCCAAGATACTGCAAACAAGTACACCAGCCATCGCCAAACATCTCACGGGAGGCCTCAATTTACCGGCGTTTCACCGCCCAAGAACCGCCGGAATTCCATGCGCTCTGAGCTGTTAAAGTCGAGCACGTAAGCGGTAACTCTCCCCACGGGCGTATTTCCGTCGATCACAACACCATGCCAGATGAAGTGTTCGTTCCACTCATCGGTGCGGGGATTGAACAAGGGAGTTAGACGGCCGGTCTCCGGGTCGATCCCCGCGATGTTTGTGCCTTTATGTAAGTTGCAATCAACGCAGGCCAAGGCGAGGTTGTCTCTGCCATCGCCCCCACCATGCTTCTTTGGCAGCACGTGCTCGATCTGCAGCGCCGCCAAAGGCGAGTCAGCTTGGCTTAAACGGCAGTATTCGCAGCGGTGGCCCGCTCGGATACGAACGAAGCGGCGGTTTTCGGAGTCCATGCACCGTCTAAGAGTGGTTCAGCAGGCGGCGAGCCTTTGCCTGCATCATGGCAATAAAGCGGTTGGCGTGCGCATAGCCCTCATATTCCGCGCGTTCCTCCTCGGTAAGTTCGCCCTCATTACATTTGCCCGCAAGCTCTTCCACTCGCTGTTCGAGCCATGCATTTCCACGAAACTCAACGATCGAGCGCGCCTGCTCCGGTGTAAGCAGATCGAAGATCGGGTCGGTCGCGCGATCGAATGCCGAGCGATCGTAGGCGGTCGCCATAAGTTCAGCCTGCTGCGAATGACTCTCTGTTACCTTCGATTGTATCATACGCTGTGCCGCATACCATCCCGCTGTTCCCTGTTTCCTACTACGGCAACCCGTTCCAGCGCCGCAGGCCCCACTCGCCAATCAGGCAGCCGATGGCGAACAAAAACACACGCCACTGATGCCATAACGGATAGGTCCAGGCCTCGACCACCGGCACTTTGCGGTTGGGCAAACTGGCGACAAACTCGTCCAACTCGCCCGCCTCGATCAGCTCGCCTCCGGTCGATTCCGCCAGCCGCGCCAGCAGCTCGCGATTGGGACGCAGCGTGCGCAGCTCGTCGGTTGCAGGTTCGACCACCCAGCCGATCTCGCGCTGCCCGACTTCGCTGGCGTCTTCGGCTTTGGCCACCACGCTGGCCCGATAGGCGCCGGGCAGGCGCGGAGCAAATGTCGCCGTGTACTCGCCCGCGGCGGCCTCGCCTGGCTCGGCCGTCAACGAGATCTGTCGCCCGTCGGGCGTCTCGACGCGCAGCGACACGCCGGCATTGTCGAGCGGCTCGAACAGCGGGTCGCGCACGCGGACAGCGATTCGCATCTGGCCCGGCTCATCGGGCGATCGTTGCGCCTCGGCCTCGACGCGCCGCGGCACATCGGCCACCAGCCAGCGAAGCATCTGTCGCCAGGCGGCCTCCAGATCGCTTTTGGCGTGGTCCTGCCGGCGCAAGTTCCAGCGCCAAAAATCTCCGATTGCCAACGCCGCCGAGCGGCCGCGTCCGAACTGCTGCACCACCAACGCCGGCAGCGGCTCGCCGCCGGCCGATTCCACGCTGGCCAGTACCGACGCCCCCGGCTTGATCGAGCGAAACTGGCTGATGGTGTTGAACTCGGGCATCTCGGCCAGCCGCCGCTGTTCATCCCTCTCAGTCGGGCGCAGCCGCACCCACGGCTGCAGCCAACCCTCGCGCGTCAGCCGGAGCCGAACGCCCGCCAGCGGCGTCGCCTCACCGCGATCGAGATAAACCGGCAGCAACTCGCCCAGCGGAGTGCGTTGATAGCCGCCCGCCGCAAACGCATGCTGCCCGCCGAGCATCAGGCAACCGCCGCCGCGCTGGCTGACAAACTGCTGAATGAGCGACATTTGCTCGTGAGTGAAAAACGCGGCCTCGACATCATCGAGAATGAGGGCGTGGTAGGCGAACAAATCCTCGGCGGCCTTAGGAAAGCCGCTCTTCAGCTCGTCCTTGTCTTCGGTGCCCAGCCGCAGCAGCACCGGCTCGTCGTATTGTTCGGCGGTTTCGTCTTGCGCGTCGCCGAAGCCGCGATAGAGCGGGTTGGTGCGTTCGCCGCGCCGCCCGCGAAAGGTGAACTTGGGTTCTTTTTTGGCGATCCGCACCAGCCCGACCAGGTTGACTTCGTCGTCTTCTTGCAAGGCCCGACGCAGAAACTTGAACTCCCAATTAGGCCGGCCCGAGACGTAAAGCACGCGATAGGGCCCGCCGCCGCGATCGACGGTGGCCAGCCGGCGATTGTTCAGCAGCGTGGCTTCGGCGGATTTTTGCGATGCGGTTTCGAGCGAAGCCGCGGCGTCTTCTTCGCTCTTCAGCCGCGCCTCGATCGTGTAGAAGCTAATGCCCGGCTGCTCGGGGCGAAGCTCAAACCGCTCGACCAGCGGCTTGCCGTCGGCCGGCGCGGTGACCGTGCGGCTCTCGATCAGCTTGAGCTGCCCAGCGGCCGCGGCAGGTAGCCCCGGCACTCCGTGACGGGGTTCGTGGTCGCCTTGGGCGACCGGCGAACTCCGCCGCGGAGCGTCGGAGCTACTTTGCTCTTCGAGCACGCGCAACACGATGGGTTGCCCCGCAAATCCCTGGCTCTGAATTTCGGCGGCGATGGTCACCGGCGCGGCTTCAAAATTGGTCTGACTCACGCTGACGCGCGTCACGCTCAAGTCGGCCAGCCCGTCGTCGGCGCCCATGACCACCGGGTAAATCGGCGGATAATCCCGGCCCTCGTCCGCCGTCGCCTTCCGATCCGCGAAAGTAGCGCCTAAGCTATCCGTGGCGTTGCCATCGCTGAACAGCAGCACGCCGGCGATGGGCCGGCCGCGAAAACGCTCGGCCAGCGCGGTGAGCGAGCCGCCCAGCGCCGAAGCATCGCCCTCGAACGACAACTTCGCTGAATCTTTCAGCGGCGAAAGCTGCGTGTCGAACGCGAACGAACGGACCTCAAAATCTTGTGCCAATCGCGTTCGCCACGACGCTTGTTCCGAGAGCCGCCGCCGCAACTCTTCGCCGCGCGATTGCCGCCGTCCGCGGTCGTGAATCGCCAGGCTGCGGCTGTTGTCGGCCACCAGCAGAAACAGATTGCTCTGCGGGCGTGGCCGGGTGCCGCTGAACAAAGGCTCGACCAGGCAAATGGCCAACGCGGCCAGCGCGGCGGCTTTTAAAACGCCCGCGATGGCTCGCACCCTCGCCGCCGAGGCCGCGCGCCAATACGACCAGATCAGCACCATGCCGCCCGCCGCGGCCAGCGCGATCGCGCTAGCGAGCCAATCACGGGCGCCGAAAACGATCTCGGCCAAAATCATTGCCCCGCCCCTAGACGCTCGTAATAGCGGCGCGTTTTTTCGAGGTACTTGGGCGGCACGGGATCGCGATCGAGCGGCAGCACCGCGTTCTTCGATGTGCGGCGCAGCAACTCCTCGACCACCCGATCACGCAATTCGACCAACCGGTCAGACACTTCGACTTTCACCAGGTCCCAGCGAGGCGCCTGGAAGTTGCGTTTCAGATCCGCGCGAATCTGGCGGGCACGCTCACGGATACGGGCGGCTTCGGCCCGCAGGTCTGGGCTGTCGACCATTTCTTCCACATCGCGCAGCCGATCGGTCCAATCCATAAAATCTTCGCCGGCAATCGGAGCGAAACCGCGCCGGTCTTGAGCGGGCGCTCCTGGGCCACCGGGGCCGGTGACGCCCGACAGGCTGCGCAGTCCGCCGCGAGCATTGCGTTGTCCGCCCGGTTGTTGTCCGCCCGGTTGTTGTCCGCCCGGTTGTTGTCCGCCCGGTTGTTGTCCGCCCGGTTGTTGTCCGCCCGGTTGCGTTTGTTCGGTTCCCCGCGTCTCCGCGTCCCCGCGTCTCCCTTGCTCCCCCTCTCCCCTGCTCCCCCCCTCGCCCGGCGCATTCCGAGCGATCTCTTCATTCAACTCCTCGGCAAGCCGGCTGAGCTCATCACGGGCCCGGCGCAGCGCCTCGGCCTCGTCGCCCAGCACGCTCTCGGCCGCGCGCTCGATTCCCTCGCGCAACTGCCCGATGCCGGCCCGCGCCAGCCGCTCTTGTTCTCGGGCGTCTTCCGCCAGGCCGCGTTCGGCGGACATCTCCGCCGCTTCCAGCGCGCGGGCCAGGTCTTGCTCCTGCGCCTTGCGGGCTGTGTCGTAAAGTTGCTCCGAAAGCAGCGGCTCGGTCGCTTCAGCGTCATCAATCGTCTGCCGCATTTGCCTGAGCAAATCTTCCAGCCGCTGCTGCTGTTCGGCCAGCTCCGCTGGCACTTCCTCGTCGGTGCTTTGCTCGCGCAGCGACTTGGCGGGCGCATCGTTCCCGCCCGCTTCCAGTTGTTCGGCAATCCGCTGCTCGCGCTCTTCAAGCTGGCGGGCCTGCTCGCGCATCTGCTTCATCTCTTCGCTGAAACGGCCCGAGGCGCGGCGGCGCAGGTCGTTGCGCAGCTCTTGAAAATCGCGCTCGGCACGGGTGCCGGCCGCCGCCGCTTGTGAAACTTTTTCCTGCTCGAGTGCCTCAGCGGCCCGTCGCACCTGGTCGCGCGTGTCGTCAAGCTGCTGCCGGGCCTCGGACATTCGCTCTTGATTCTCGGGCGAATCGAGCCGCGATCGCAGCTCGTCGGTGTCGCGCAGGATTTCTTGCTCTTCATCGCGCAGCCGCTTCAATTGACGGCGGATTTCCTCGCGCTCTTCCGGCGTGCGGGCTTCTTGCAAGGCCGACTGCAGCTCTTTCAGCCGCTCGTTCAAATCGGACTGCCGCCGGGCAAGCTCGCTCAGCCGATTGAGCGCTTGCCGCGTTTCCCGGTCCTGCTGCGATTGCGCTTGCGCGGTGCGCTGCGACTCGTAGCGGTTCTCGTCGTTCTTCAACTCAAGCTGCTGCAACTGTTGCTGCGAACGGCTTGAGCCTCCGCCTCCGCCGCCGCCCTGCTGGCCGCGAACCACGCGGTGCTCTTGTGCCCGTAGCTTCAGCAGCGCCTGATAGGCCGACTGCTCTGCCGACAACGCCGCGGGAAGCGGCGCCAGCGCCGGGCCTTTGTTGTCAGGGCCGTCATGGGCGAGCTTCAACTGCGTCAGCGCCTCGTCCATAGCTTGCGTCACCGCGGCGGCATAGGCTTTCGATTTCGGATCTTCGAGTTTCTCGGCCAGCTCGTTGGCCTGTTCGAGCGCCGACGCTTGCGATTCGTACACTGTCTGGGCGTCGTCGGCAAACTCCGGCGAAGGTGATTCCGGCGTTTCGCGGCGGATCAGCTTCCAGGTGGCGTTGATAATGTCTTTTTGAAGCTGCGAGAGTTTTTCCGCCGCGTTGGCGTTGGGGCTGCCGCCTTGCTGTTGCTGCTGCTGACCGCCGGGCGGCTGCTCGCCTTGCCGAAAGATCTCGTCGAAGTGCCGCACTTCGGCAAAATACATGTCGCTGAGCGTGCGCCGAGGGTTGCCCGCAGCGTCGCGGTCTTCGGCCCAAAAATGGTACGACAGCAGTTGATCGGGCTCGGCCTGCAACTCTTCCATGCGGATGACGTGCGCCAACTCGTGCCGCTCTTTGGCCGCCGCCCGCTCGCCCAGCACCACCTCGGTCGGCTCTCCGCCCGCCATCGAGAACGTCAGCCCAAACCGCTCGAGCCCGAAATCGTCCCAAGCGGTCGCTTTCAGATCGGTCTCTTCCAGCGGCGACACCTCGATGTCGTGGGCGGGAAACGCCAGCTTCAAGTCGGGCGGCTTGTTGGGCAATACATTGATGACAAACTCAGCCGGGCTTTTGTTTTCGCGTCCCTCGGCGTCGACAAGCCGCAGCCGCAGCCGGCGGGAGCGATCGCAGACCAGCGTCGCCTGGTAAACCGGCTCCTCGTCCGCGGTCGCGTCTTGGCCATCCGCCGTCTTCACGTCCGGAGCGACGTGGGCATCACGCGGAGCATCAGGTCTTCGGTGGCAAGTGATCGGATCTCCATTTTTTTGAGTGAGCATCGCCGACGCCACCGGCTTGTTCAAATGGCAAATCAGCGTCAGCTCGGTGCCTTCGACCGCCGAGATGGTGCGCACGTCTTCGATGGTCCGCTCGTCCAGCCCGGTGTAGCTGGGATAAACCAGCCGAGCGTCGGCGCGGACCAGCTTGGGATACTCGAACACTCCCACGTGAAATCGGGCACTGGTGAACTCGCCGAGCTGCACCTGGTAATCGAGCGGCGTCTCGATGGCGGCAGTGCGCCCGCCGAACACCGGGTCGTCCAAACTCTTGGTCATCGGCAATCGGCTGGGGTCGCCGCTGGCCGAGTGGTAAATCAACGTGGCATCGGCGGGCTGTGCGCCGGCGTAGCGCGCCAAGACCAACAGGCTCGTGCCTTTTTCGACCTCGGTGTCGCCCGGCTCAACGGTTACCGAAAACTCGCCGCTCGCGGCCGAAGGATCGCCCGATCGTGCGCTGGCCGCCAGCGTTGCCCGGGCCGAACTGACCGACGACAGCCGCGCCAGCACGAACAATAGCAGCAACAGGGCCGCCGCATTGGCCATCATCGCCGTGGCGATCCGCCGGGTAGGCACGATTCGCTCCCAGGCGTGACCATAGGCGTGCCGCAACGCCTGGCCGATGACGGCGTCTTGCAGGTAGCTCAAGCGGCCTAGCGGCGATTCGGCCCGCTGTTCGATAGCCGTCAGCAAACATGACCGCAATTCGGGGTGGGCCGCTTCGATGCGCGCCGCCACGGCGTGATCGTCGCGGGCGGAACCTGCCGCAAGCATCATCGCCCCAACGGCCGCCGCCAAGGCCACGGCCACCGCCAGCCCGACCGGATGACTTGGTTGCCAGCCGGTCGCCGCGCCGGCGGTCCAGAGAACCACGCCCGTCAGCGACGCCAGCAACCAGGCCGCCGTCAGCCCGCGCCACAATCGCAACCGACGAAGCCGCACTGCTACTTTATCGAGTTGCTGCCGCAGGCGATGTTCGATCATTGGCGTCCTCGTCAAATAGTTATAGCGGAGGTCCGGCAATCATGCACGCGCGTCGGTCGAGGCGTACCGCCTTAACCCTGAATTGGCTCGTGGCGAGCCGACAACAACCCGAAGCGTTAGCGAGGCAAATCCCGATATTTGTTCGCTTTCGTTTTTAGGCGCCGCGCCTTCACTTGCTCCGGAGAGGCAACGGAGTTTAGCCGTGCGCGCCAGCGATGTAGGGTGGGCGAGCGCAGCGAGTCCCACCATTTGCCGCATCATCGTTTCCGCGCTGAGATTGTCAAAACGGATCAGCAACCCCAAACGGTTAGCGAGGGAAATCCTGCTATTGGCTCATGCATGCGATTATCGCCTGCGTCGTCCGCGGGCTAGTGCCCATTCCCGAACCGAGGTTACCATTGCGGTGAAATCAATTACCCTTGACAAAAACAAAAACCACTATCGTCGTTCCCAGGCGATAACCCATTGCTCCGTAACTGATTGCGCCGCGCTCCCGGCGTGGCAATTTTTTGCCACCGCAACCATAATTCTGGGGGGTTAAATGCGTTTTGCGGCCGTCAGTCGCCTAGGGTACTGACGAAAACTCGGCCTCTCTCCGTTTTATACCAGACGGCTGGCTTGGTCGGTTTTCCGCGGGAAATCTGGGCCTAAGAGAACGCGGCGCCCCGGCGGCCTCGCCAGGTAACGCGCCGCCGCGCGATCGACCCGCGCAAGGAACCACTCCTCTACCACTTCGACGCGCGTCGCGGCCTTTTGGTTCCCTTGGCCAATGCCTTAAAGATCAGTCGCCGTTGACTTTAAGCAGAAACCGGCGAAGAATGGTGCTATGAGCGTCGATGCGAGAGACGATAAAGATACCGCCTTGCCGGCCCCAGATGGCGCTACCGCTGATTTGCGGGTCGTCATCGACGCCATGATCTCAGGGGTATCCGTTAGCTCCGAAGTCGGCCGGCGGATCGATCTCCGCGCCGAACAGGTGCGCGAGGAACTCCGCCACAGGGGAACGACCAGCGTCGCGCGCGATCTTATCCGAGAATGCCGTGACGAATGAACTACGTCCTCGATGCGTCGGTGGCGCTTGCGTGCGTCCTGAACGAACCCGATTCGGCCGCGGCGAACAGATTGCGTGACGAATTCAAACGGCAAGTTCATGAGTTGTCCGCCCCCGACGTGTTGCCCGCGGAAATGGCGCACGCGCTGACCAAGGCTGAGCGCCGCAGAATCATCCGTCAAGGGGAGGCGGAAATCCTGTTGGCATCATTCCTCCATCATTCCTCCATCATCCTCCGGTAATGCATGCCTACGCGCCGCTGCTGCCGCGAGCGGTCGAATTGTCCTCTCAGAGGCGCGTCGGTTTTTATGATTGTCTCTACGTCGCGCTCGCGGAACGCGAAGGGTGTTCCGTGGTGACGATCGACCAACCGCTGGTGAACCACTTCCCCGGAATTGTCATTCATTTGTCCACCTTGTGATGGGCGGTACGGTCTCCTGAACCCTGTTTCTCGGATCGCGCCGTGGTACAATGCGCGGTGGGGCTGGTGAGTTGATGCTCCACGGGCGGCGCCATGCGAACCTACTTCCGGAGAATCGCCTTTCCAGGCCGTCCCAAGTCTTCTCGGATGGTTCGCGCAGATCAACTTGGGAGGCGGTTTTGCGGGCGACGGTGCCTGACGCTCATCGCGGCCGTCTGCTGCACACTGCCGGTCGTCGGCGTAGCCAATGGCCCACCAGCGGCGCCAGGCGCCAAGACGCCGCCTGCTAGCGCGCCGGCCGTGAAGTTTGGCGACGGCTGGCGCACGGCGGTTGCTTTGCTCCCTCATGCCTGGCCAAAGGACGACTTCCCATCGGGCGAGTGCCGCGCCTGGGTTGAGCAGGGTTGGTTGATTGCCGAGCGCCGCACCGACCAGAACGAACTGGAGTGGAAGATCGTTTTGGCAAAGGTCGCCGGCAAAGAGCCACCGCGGATCGAGGCGCCCGCGCCTGGCAGACTGCGGCTAAGCTATCGCGACGGGCGGTACTTCATCCGCGATGAATTTGGCGAATTCCGTTGTGTTCGCCAGCCGAAGCCGGCCGATGTGGCGTGGCCGGCGATTACGCTGCCCGGACGCACGAATCCAGGCGGCGCCGCGGGACATAAAATCGATGTCTTCCACGAGAAGGGCTGGTATTTTATGGCTGCCGGCCCAAAGCGCGGGGCCGTCGATTGCCTAGTCCGGCTCAACCACCAAGATCTCATCACCAATGGCACGTTGGCCGGTGTGAGCATCGGCCCCGCGGTGCAGCGTGGCCATTCAGGCGAACTGACACTGATGGACGACGGCGATTTGTTGGTGGGCGAACGGCTTGAAGAGTGGGCCGCGCGGCGCGCGCTCGCCCGCCGCGAGATCCGGGCGAAACTTCGCGGCTCGCCCGCTCCCGAGCTTGCTGGGACCTGGCTCAACACCGGCGGCGAGCGCCTGACCTGGAACGACCTGAAGGGAAACGCGGTCCTGCTGGTGTTCTGCCGGTCGAGTAGCGCGATCAATGGCGTACCGGCGTTCAACCAGCACCTGCCGCCCTTGAAGCAGTTGTACGAAAAGTACTACCCGAAAGGACTTGTCATTCTTGGCGTCTATGCTCACACGGTAAAAGAGGCGGAGCGGTTCATCGAAGAGCACCACATTGAATTTCCGGTGCTGAGCGATGCGTCCGACACAGCCGACCGCTTCGGCATCGAAGAGCAGCCGAGCTTTTTTCTCATCGATCGCCAGGGGAAAGTCGTTTGGGGCAATCTGGCGACGCTGCCCGCGACGGCCGAAATTGAAAAGCTGCTGGGCGAATGAAAGCCCGGTATCCTAGGAGACCCTAGGGCCTGTTGCTCATGATGTTCCTTCGCGTCGCTTTTGCAGGGCGGCGACGAAGGATTGATGCTCCGGCGAGGCTGTTCCCTGCTGAAGCACGGCGAACACTCGGGCCAGGTCACCCTTGAGTATCGCCGCCGCGTCGAGCCAGAGTCCGGGAAAGGCGACGCTTTTCGCAATGCCCGAAGCGTCTCGCGGCAGCGGCACGTAGCTTCCCTCCACCAGTTGAAACCAGTCGATCTCCGCGTCGCGCACGCGCCACACGAGGTATTCGCGCACGCCCTGCCGGTAGATAGCCGTCTTCATCCACGTGCACCGCTCGCGCGACTTTTAAGCAAGGTGCGCAGAGAAGCCAACGACCTGCTTCGGGCGTTCATTTGGTTTGGGCAGCGACCGTGGCGTATGATCCCGGCGGGATGCATCATTATCGTTGGATTGTTGGCGGTCGCGCAGCCACGAACCAAGCTTGCAGAACGAGATACTTCCGCACCGATCAGAGAAGAGGCCACCGGTACTCGAACATCGCCAACGCGCGCCCCGAAATCTGAAGTCGGGGTTGTGGCGATCGAACACTAGGCAAGGAGTGTCCACCAAATCGGCGCCACCTCAAGTTTGATCGTATCGGCTCATTAACTACTAGGACTCAATAAAGCACAGAAGCTCACACTCCCAAAGAAGCAGTGACCTAGTTCATCATGCGCTTCAGTGCCATCACGCATTCATCAGGGCAGACGGCAAACACGGCGAGGTAGATCACCCAAAACGCGAGAAATAGCCAGGAATCGAAACGCGAGAAGAGGGCAGGTTCGCCCCGCCGATTTCGCCAAAGAGATCGGACGAGAACGTAAGGTATGACGATGCCGAACCCGTAGATGTGGTAAACGAAAACCCAGCCGCTGAGAATCCGATTGTCGGCGCGAGGCAGGTTTGGAAACTGATTAAACGCGCCGGGCCAGAAGGCAAACCACGAATTCACGACACATGCACCGATCGCCAGCAGAAACCCTTCGGCGATCCGTCGGTTCCAGCGCGAATCGTCGGCGATCGCGACCATCAACGCGAGTGCCGGCGTAAACACAAAGCAGACCAGCATCATCCAATTGCACCGGTTGAGGATCATCAACCGCCCGACCGCGAGTAAAAAGGCGGCGGCGATCGAAAGATGGTGCAGGCGCGTAAGCATCGCGGCCAGCCCGCCCGTTGCGCGGTCGGAAGTCGCCGGTTGGGTCGGCTGCACTGCTCGCTCCTCTGCACTGTTCACTTCTCGGTGGAGACCAGCTTGAGCACGTCAAATCGCACCGCGAAGTGGAATGCCTGGCCGGCACGCGGTCGGCCAAAGACGCGATCCTCGCCATCCGCCAGTCCTCGAAACCCACCGGTTTCGTATCCGACACAGCGAAAGGCGTCGCCAACCTTCAGGTCAGGCGCCTTGCGGACGATCCAACGATGTCCTTGAGAGGCACCGGGCGCTCGGGCTGCGCGGCTGGTGGATCCTTGGCGATGCCCGCCACGCCCGCGAGCAAACCGATTGCCAGCACGCAACCGGCGGCGATAGTCAGTTTTCGCATGACGATGACCTGCTGAAGGTAACTTCCGGTTTTTGCGTTGGCCAGTTTCTAAGCTAGCCGCGCATCACAACAATTACCAGTCCGGCCGAGCATCGACGAGAATGATGCCAGGGAAGTCCGTTTCCTACAGACCCGAACGGCATTGCCGCCTTTGTTCGTCAAAACCGATCAGAACATCGCGAGCCTCGCGGCGCAGACCCGTTCTGCGTCCTGGCCACGCGACCACGCTCCTGGGTGCGAACTGCCCTTGAGCCAACGGTGCGATTGCGGTACAAGGCCGGCCTCTTCCTGTCTCACTTCCTGCTCCGCGCCCCCCGGAGGCTTGCCATGCCCGCCTTGCCGCGCTCGGCACTCGTGGTCTGGGCCGTGCTCTGCTCGTGCGGCTGGGCCGCCGAATTTCCGTACACCGCGCATATTGCCAGCCATCAGGCCGACGTCCTCAGCGGGCCGGGCGAGAACTACTACAGGGTGCTCAAGCTCAAGCGGGGGCAAGTTGTCGAAGTCTATCGGCACGATCCAGACGGCTGGTACGCCATCCGCCCGCCCGAGGATTCGTTTAGCTGGGTTTCGGCCGAGTTCATCGAACCGGTCGAAGGTAACCTTGGCATTGTGACGGGCGACCAGGTGGCTGCCCGAGTGGGCACCCGCTTCGGCGACACGCGCGACGTAATCCAGGTGCGGCTCGATCGCGGCGAACAGGTGCAGCTTCTCGAAGCCCGCGAGTTCGATTCAGGCGCTGGCCCGCAGACCTGGTATCAGATCGCCCCGCCCGCCGGCGAGTTCCGCTGGATCTCGCAGCAGGACATCGATCGCGCGCCGGCCAGGGCGAAGCGTTCGCCGACGGCCGCGGAAGACCATCGCCGCAGCGCCAGGCATTCGCCGTGGCACGACGACGCCGATGACGAAGACGGCGCCGAAGACGACGAACACAATCGCGTCGACGCCGACGACCTGCCCGAAACTGGCCGCCGGCGCCGCTCGAAGACTCGCACGGCTCGCCACGACGAGCGCGACGCCGATCGTGATCATGACGACGAAGAAACCCCCGCCGAGGAACTGTCGCCCGGCCGCGTGCGTTCGCGGCTGGCGCACCGCACACCCAGGGCCGATCTGCGCGAAGAAGCCGTCGACCTCGATCTGGCTCTGTCGGCCATGGTGGCCGAAGACACGAGCGACTGGGATTTTACCATCTTGCGGCGGCAGGCCGACGCCGCGCTGGCCCGCGCGGAAAGCGGGCTTGAACGTGGCCGCATCCGCCGCGTGCTGCGCAAGATCGACAACTTTGCCGATATTCAGCAGCGTTACGCCGCGGTGATGCGGCAATCCGATCGCGACGAAGGCAGCCGCTTGAGCCGGCGGTTGAACTCGTCCGATGCTGCTCCCTTTTCTTCGCAGGCCGGGACGGATCGTGCATCGCATTTCGACGGGCAGGGTCGCTTGACCCAAATCACCACCCTCGACCCGAACGCTCCGCAGTTCGCCTTGCTCGACGCGGCCGGGCAGGTGGCGGCCTATGTCTCGCCGGCGCCGGGCGTAAATTTGCGGCGCTATCTCAACCAGGAAGTCGGCATCAACGGCACGCGCGGCTACCTGGCCGATCGGCAAGCGCGCACGCTCACCGCCCGGCGCATCGAGACCCTCAGTGACACGCGGCTTCGCTAATTGACCTCCGTTACGCGGTAGTATTTCTACGCAAGGGAGGATACGGCTGGGGGCGATACTTCCTCTCCGTATCGAGCTGTTTCAGCCGGTCCAACCGCTTGTGGTAAGCCTGGTTCGCCGGCGCCAGCCGCACCGCTTCGCGCATGTCGCGCACCGCCGCGCCCAAGTCTTGGTTGCGCTCGTGCAGCATCGAGCGCTGTTCAAAACCCCAGGCGGGGGCCGACGGCATCGCTAGCCCGCGATTGAAATCGACCAGCGCCTGAGCGTCGGCGCCGATGGATTGGTAGCACAACGCACGCCAAAATACAGGCGCCGCCTCCCCGGGCTGTTCGCGCATCAGCACCGTGAAAAGATCGATGGCTTGTGAATATTGGCGTTCTCGAAACAGTTCGGCCGCGTGGGCGTGGATATCCTTTACGATCTTCGCCACGGCGGCCCGCGCGGCGCCTGCGTCGTTTCCGGGCCCGACCTCCGCGGCGGCCACTTTCATCGCCAGGGTGAGATCGTCAACCGCCTGTCGCCAGTCGCCCAGCGCCTCGTACACGACAGCCCGCGACACGAGCGGGCGATACTTGGTCGGCAGCAGGCGGATCTCGTCGTTGACATCGGCCAGAGCCTGCTGGTAGCGACCCAGTTGAAACAGTGCCTCCATGCGCTGCTCCAAGGCAATCGTGCGGCCTGGATCAAGGCGCAACACTTCATTCAGATCTTCCACCGCACCGGCGTACTCGCCGGCCTGCATCTGTTGAGAGGCCCGATCGAAAAGCTCTTGACAGGTCAACCGCGGCGGCGACACCGGCGCCGGTGCGGCCGGCGGCGGGGACAGCGGTGACCGCGGTGGCACTTGTGGCGCCGGTGCTGAGGCAGGCGGCTGCCATGGCGCCGCCGCGGGATCGGCACTGGCTTGCACATTCCGGGAAGCCTCGTCGCGCGTG
>JAICLL010000011.1 GCA_025927475.1 Pirellulales bacterium | reverse complement strand
GCCACGGACCTGTCGGGCGTGACTAAGGAGCGGGCGAAAAATAACTTCGGCAATTGTCTTGGCCCTCACCTGACCTCTCCCGGAGGGAGAGGGATGTGTTGGCCCTCACCTAGCCTCTCCCGGAGGGAGAGGGAACTGTAGGACGAAGTTGTTTCTCGTCCGCTCCTAAGGAACATGCTCGATCGAGAGATCGACGAGGCCGAAGCACTGCAAGCCGCGGGAGAAGGTACTTTTGTTTTTCGAGCCAGCGCCGCGCACCGTATGCGCGTGGCATGGCAGGCGCCCGCCAGTAAGATCAATGCGACAAGCGTGTCGCCCAAGTCGCCGGCGGCGGTGTTGCGCGCCCTCCGCGGCGTGGTGTTCACGGGCTCGTGGCCACCGATTTCTTGCTCGACGTGGGCGGCGCGAGCACGGCAGGCGAGGTGTACTTCATCGAGGCGGTCGGCGCCGAGCGCGGGCATCGAAGCGGTGATTGAGCGGCGGCGGAGAACGCCACAGGAACGCTCCGTCGCCACTCCGTGGCTTTGCCAGAACGTCGGCGACAGCCACCGCGGGCTGGCGCCCACGGCTAAATTCCTCGCGCCGCTCCGCGGCGGTAGATTGAACGCGCAACATCAGAATTTACGCTTCGGGTTGTTGCTCGTCCTCGCTGGCGCTTTTGATGTTGCGCTTCCGACCCCATCCAGCTTGCCTGGATGGTGAGGAAGATGGCGAGCTAGACCGAAAACAGCACGATTCCGCGACCCCATCCAGCTTGTCTGGATGGTGAAGGAGATCTTGAGCTACCGACAGAGCCCAGAAATCTGATTCACCATCCAGACAAGCTGGATGGGGTCTTTTCACTGATTCTCAGGCGTTTTGTAGCTCACCATCTTGTTCACCAATCCGCACAAGGCGGATGGGGTCTGGAAGAGCGCAACATCAAAACTCACGCTTCGGGTTGGTGTGGGCTGATGAATCATCCGGGGACAGGCGCCGCGTGCGGGCAATCAAAGGCGCAGCGCGCTGCGCCTTTGAACGCGCGCCGGGCGGAAACCGGACGCTGGCCGGGGACTGCATGACGGACATGACTGATCCAAACCAGGCTGTGGCGCCCCGGTCGTCATTTGCAAAACGGGGAATGCCAATCTCACTGCCGACGCGCGATGGCCTGGCCGAACCGGCGCGCGATACAGTTTTCCAAGCCGATGATCCGAGGGGACCTCAAAAATCTTTCCGCTGCGTGTACCAGCAGCCCAGCCCGACCACCACGGCGATAAACGCCAGGTTGCTCCAGATCGGTCCCCACACGTCCACCTTGGCCCGTAGCGAACGCAGATCGGGGGCATTGCCGATCGGCGCGGTGTCGGTCTCGTTGAGCAGATAGGTGACGACGTTGTCGATTTCGCCGGGTTTGGGAAACACCGTGTAAAGCGGCTTAATCGCGTAGAAGTAGATCATCTGCAAGATGCCCAGCGAGGGACGAACGCGCTCGATGACTTCGCCCGTCGGCAGGGCATATTTGGTCACACGGGTGAAGTGGTGCGCGACCAGCAGGTCTTTTCCGTCGAAGGCCGCGGCAGAAATGGCGCCTTGTCCGGCGATCGGCACGCCGGCGGTTCGCCGCTGGGCCACGTCGTAGAGCCAGAGCTTGCGATTATGAAACACGACGGCAAAGAAGCGGCCGTCCGCCGAGGCCTCGATGAAGCGCGGCGCGCTATTTCCCTCAGGGCGGAACTCGTCGATTTCAGTTAACTCGGCGCCCTCGAATACGCTGATCCGCCCGTCGGACCGTCCCAGCAACACCGTCTGGCCGGCCATTCCGACAATCCCGGCGAGGCTGCCCTCGACCGGACGTCGCGAGGTTTGCTCGTAGCGTCCTTGGGCGTTGGGGCTCAATATCAGCAGGTCGATGCTGTCGAACAGGGCCACAGCGCCGCTGGCGGGATCCATCGCCGCCGAAAGCGGGGCACCCAGCCGCAGCGGCGGTCCCGCCGCGACAAACTGGCTGCCCCGCTCACCCACCGGCACGTCGAAGCCAAGCACGTTGACATTGCGCTGCTTTTCGGTGGGTTCGCCTTCCAGGCGAAACAGGCCTCGCGGCGTCGCCGCCAACAGCGTGTGCTGCGCGGTGATGAACAAGGCCGCCGTGCCCGACGGCGCGGCAACGCCCTCTTGGCTCTTCCAACCATCTTCGCGGGCGGCCACTCGCAGCGAGTCGCTTTGGAGTCCGAATTGGCCGAACGAGGGCACAACGGCCAGCAGTCGTTCATGCTCGGCGTCGTAGACGGGGCCGACCATCGATCCACCCAGGCCCATCATCATGGGCTGGTCGGGCTCGCCGGTGAAGATGGCACTCCATTCGTCTTTCTCGGGTTGCCACTGGAATGCCTGGCCCATCTCGTTGGTGGCCACCAGGTCGCCGCCCGCCGGCGCCAGCCTGGTTATTTGCTGGGTTGCAGTCAGCCACAGCTCGGAGAACTTTTTCGCCTGGCCGACGCCGAAGCAAGCGGCCCAAAGCAAGATCGTCATCACCACGCAAATGATCGCATTGCGCCAAATGACGCCGGCCAAAGCCGACACCGCGTAATAAATGGCGAACAGGAACATGAACACCGGAATGCACACCAGCAGCTTATTGCTCCACTGCCCCCACCTTAACCCCGCTATCAGCCACAGTCCGACCACGAGATAGCCGGCGTTGATCAACGTGAACATGCAGCCGCCGACATATTTGCTTAAGAAGACGAGCATGCGCGAAACGGGCTTGCTGAGCAGCAGGTCGATGGCGCCGGCGGTAAAGGTCTGCGGAATGATCGAAGCGGTTACGAGAATGCCCGCGAAAACTCCCACCACCCCCACAAGGAACCCGACAAAGACGTTGATGACGTTGTCGATCAGCGGCTTCTTGGCCGATGGAACCGGGTCGATCGGGCGATACCACAAATAGCTGAACACCAGGCTCGGCGTTCGGCTGGGTGAAATCTCGTCGGGAAAGGCCGCTTCGAGTAAGAGGCGATTCAACATCGGCAGTTCGTCGTCGGCAAGCTGGTCGATGCCGCGCTGGAGCAAGTCGCGAGCTTCGCCGGGCAAGGTCACGCCCGCCCAGGCCGATGGGTCGTACAACTCGCGGCTCGGCAACACCGCATTCAACTCGTCACGAAGCTGATAATACGGATTGCCTTGCCAGGGCGAGCTAACCGACGAATCGCTGATACGCTCGCGAAAATTGTCATGGAATAGCGCCCAGACCCGCTTGCCGGGCGAGGGCGCCGCGGCCGCCTGCTGGGCTTGGATTTTGTCGAGCAGGCCCTTGGGATCGGTAAGGTCATTCAAACCGAAATAGGCGCCTGCCTGTTCACGGATGCCCAGCGGCGCCACGGCCACCAGCACCAGCGTGCTCAGGATGAGCAGAATCCACAGCACGCGCGACGAGAGCGCTTCGCGAAACGAGTCTTTGAGGATGGCCAGGTAGGGTCGCATCAGGAGGTGTGCCTGCCGGTTTGCTGTTGCACCGTCTCAAGAAACGCATCTTCCAGAGTGCGCCTGGCGCGGGAAAGGGACACAATGCTTACGCCGCGGCGGCGCAGCGCATCGACGGCCCGGTCGACCGCGGCCTGGTCGTCCACCGCCGTTGTCACTTGCACCTGTCCCGGCGCGGGCACGAGCAACGGCGACGCCGGGTCGATCGCCAGCACCGAGCGGATGGTGGTTTCATCGCCTGACAAGACCCAGGTGACGTCGATTGCCGACAGAACCGTGAGCTCATCGACCCGGCCGAGGCGCTCGACCCGCCCTTGCACCAAGATTGCCACGCGATCGCAGACCAACTCGATTTCTTGCAACAAGTGGCTGTTGATGAAGATGCTTTTGCCCTCGCTTTTGAGCCGCTTGAGCACGGCCCGCATTTCCGAGCGGCCCACCGGATCGACGCCGTCGGTCGGCTCGTCGAGCATCAGCAGTTCGGGGTCGTGCAGCAGGGCCTGAGCCAGGCCGAGCCGTTGCAGCATTCCCTTCGAGTATTGGGTGACGCGGGCCTTTCCCCAGTCGGCAAGCCCGACGAGCTCTAACAGCGCCGGGCGGCGGCGCTTGATTTCGCCGACACTCAGGCCGCTCAGGCTGCCGTAATATTCCAGCGCGGTATTCCCCGTGTGGTGAGCGGGAATACGATGGCCCTCGGGCAAATAGCCCACCCGGCGGCGTCCGGCACGGTCGCCCGCGGGCCGGCCCATCAGCGAGGCCGTGCCGGCGCTGCGGCGGACGATGCCGAGCAGAACTTTAATCAGCGTGGTTTTGCCGGCGCCGTTGGGGCCGAGCAGGCCGAAAATCTCACCGTGGCCCACGCGGAAGCTGACGCCCCGCAACGCCTCGACGCGGCGACGAGCAAGCAGCCCGCTGGAATAGGTCTTCCGCAGGTCGTGGATGTCGATAACGGATGCGGAAGTCAAAGCGGCCTCAGATGGCAGACGCGTCGATTGCGGCTCTCCATCTTAACGGCAGGCGAGTCCTTCACGCCAGACGCAGAAACGCCGGGTGGGGTCGCAGAGTTGTGTTGCCGCCGTAGGCGGCGAATCACCGCCGAGGGCGGCTGTGCCACATTATTAATAAACGCAACATCAACACTTGCGCTTCGGGTTCGTGTAGATGAGCAGCTTAAGAGCATACCGGTAGCCGAGCGGAGCTCATGGCGCCGCCGGCGCCAGCTCCGCCGCATCGCTCGGCGGGGCCGCGTCGCCGCAGCCAACGTCGGGAAAGCGATTGCGGATGCCGACAAACTGCGTCTCGACATTCAGAAACGCATCGACCACATCGGGGTCAAACTGCGTGCCGCGGCCGGCCGTGATCTTGCGGCGCGCCGAGGCAAAGTCGCCCGCCTCTTTATACACGCGCCGCGACGTGATCGTATCATAGGCGTCGGCCAAAGCGACGATTCGCGCCGAGAGCGGAATTTGTTCGCCGGTCAGCCCTTCGGGATAGCCCTGCCCGTCGTAACGTTCGTGATGATAGACCGCCACTTCGCGCGCCATCTGCAAGAACGCCGCATCGGGATAGGCGGCCAACGCCGAATCGAGCGCCTCGGCGCCGCGGCTGGTGTGCGTTTTTACAATCTCGAACTCTTCGTCGGCCAGCCGGCCCGGCTTCAAGAGTATCTCGTCGCGGATCGCCACTTTGCCAATGTCGTGCAGCGGGCTGGTCAGATAAATCTGCCGCACAAACTCGCTATCGATCTGTTCGCGGTACTTGGGCTGCTCGGCAAGCTTCTCGGCCAGCAGCCGTGAAAATCTGCGCATGCGCTCCAGATGATTGCCCGTGTCGGGATCGCGCGCTTCGGCCATTTTGGCCAAGGCGAAGATGGTCAGGTCGCGGGTTTCGAGTGCCAGGATGCGTTCGCCCGCGCGCACGCGCACGCGCAACTCTTGGGGGTCGATGGGTTTGACCAGGAAGTCGTCGGCCCCCGCCGTCAGGCCATCGATCACGTCCTGACGCCGGTTGCGCACCGAAACCATGATGATGTAGATGTAGCTGCTGAATTCGCCGTCGCGGATGGCCCGGCAGAGGGTGGTGCCGTTGACTTCAGGCATGACCCAGTCGGTGATCAAGAGCCGGCAATCGCCGCGGGCCAGAATCTCGAGCGCCTCGCGCCCGTTCGCCGCGGTAAACACCTCGTAGCCATAGGTTTCGAGCGTCCGCGTCATAATGTCGCGGCTCAACCCATCGTCGTCGACCACCAACACGCGCATGGCAAATCCCTCCTTTGCGAGACACATCCACACAAAGGTAAGTCACCTTCGCCGCTCTCGCAGCGCGAACCGCGTCCGCATGAGCCGCCGCTGGCGGGGGCGGGTCCGAGAATGACGATTCTAAGGAATCGCCGGGCGTTCGCATGCACCACCGCAGAGCGGCTTTTTCACATCAGCGAACGGCGACGGCGCTCAGCGGCGGCGGCCGACGCAAATCAGGCACATGTCGTCGCTTTGTGCGCGGCGACCGACAAACAGCTTGACGTCGCGCAGAATCTGCTCGCCAAGTTGCGAAACGTTGTCCGCCGGCGCGGCAACCTGGCTGCGCAGCCGCGATAAGCCATACAGATTATTCTCCATATTCATCGCCTCGCTGATGCCGTCGGTGAACATCACCAAGCCGGAGCCGGGCACAAACGGCAAGGAAATCTGTTCGCAGTCGATCTCGTCGGTCACGCCCAGCGGCACACTGATCTGATCGACCCCCAGGGGCTCAATATGATCGTCGGCGTGGCGCAGCAACGGCGGCAAATGCCCGGCGTTGGCCACCTGCAACTCATGCCGCGCCAGGTCGATGACCGCGATGGCGATCGTGACAAACCGGTCTTCCCAGCCGCTGGCGGCAAAGTCGGCGTTGAGACGAACCAAGGCCGCGCCCGGCCCCGGCTGGCTGACCAGCGCATAGCGAACTTCAGCCGAAAGCTTGGCCATCAACAAGGCGGCGGGCATGCCCTTGCCCGATACGTCGGCCACGACCACCGCCAACCGCTGGCCGGGCAACTCGATGTAGTCGAAATAATCGCCACCCACCTGGTTGGCGGGCTCGTAAAAATCGAAGAAGTCGTAGTCCTGCAGCTTGGGCGGGTGACGCGGCAGAAAGCCCTGCTGCACGCGGTGGGCCAGTTCCAGATCGCGCTCCAAGGCCCGTTGCCGCAGGGCCGCCTCGTGCAGTTGCGCATTCTCGACCGCAAAGGCCGCCTGGCTGGCCACGCTGGCCAGCATATCCAAATCTTCCTGCACAAACGGCGTGCGCTGGTCGAGCGTGTCGATTTGAATGACGCCCAGCGCGCGGCTCTCGCTGTCGATCAGCGGGGCACACATCATCGAACGAATGCGGAAGTCGGCGATGCTCTGGCTGCTGTCGAAGCGCGCGTCGCTGGCGGCGTCGGCTGAAAGAATCGCCTCTTTGCCTTCCATCGCCTTCCGCACGATGGTGCGGCTGATGCGAATGGTGTCTTCCGTGTCTCCGCGGCGGAGCTTGATGGCCTTGGGCACCAGCGGCCCGCCCGCGCCTTCCTGCAGCACGACGAACCCCCGGTCAGCCTGCAAAAAAATCTTGAACAAGCTGTCGAGAATTTTGGGCAGCACCTGGTCCAGCGCAATCGCCGAACCCAAGTTGCGGGTGATTTCCAGCAACGCCTTCAGCTTGGCGTCGGCGTTGACCGTGGTGACCCGCAGCCCCGAGACCGACGATTTCACGTCGAGGGTCGACATGATGGTCGAGACGCCCGGCCCGCCGCCGTCGTCGATCACGGCGATGCCAGGCTTGGGAAACAGGCCATCGATCGGCGTTGCGGCACTCGGTTCCTCCAGGCGAAACGCAAACAGCAGATCGCAGATTTTCACGCGGTCGTCGTCGAGCAGCCGGCGGCGGCCGCGCACCGGCTGTCCGTTGACAAAGGTGCCGTTGCGGCTGCCCAGGTCTTCGACAAAGAATTCTTCGTTGACGATCGTGATTTGGGCGTGCTGCCGGCTGACAGCCCCCTCGTCGAGCACAATGTCGCAGTCGGGGTGGCGGCCGAGCACCGCCCGCGCGCTTTCCAGCGGGTGCAGATGTCCAGGATCGCTGCCGTTGAGGGCCTGTAAAAACGCCATGGCGAACCGTTCTTAAGCCGGCGGGTTAAACGCCGATTTTAGGTCGCGTGGCGGACGGCAGTCAACCATCGGCGGGGCGAGATTGAGTTGGCGGCCCCGCGGGGCGCCTCGTCAGCCAATCCGCGTCGCCGCATCTGCGCTTGCCAAGGCTGCATGGACGCTGCCCGCGGGCTGCACGGCGGATACGGCCTTGGCGCCGGTCGCCTTGATGTCGCCCTTATAGCGCCGCAATTCCAGAAACAGCAGCAGACAGGCAATCGCAATCGCCGTGAGCGCGATGCCCAACATCACCGTATAGACGTCGGACTTGGGCCGCTGGACGACGACGCTGCGGCCGGGGCTAGTTAAGTCGGGTTGCGACACGATCGTCCCTCGCAATTGGCGCCAAACGGAATTCGGGAATTACCTTGCCCACCGATTTGTCGGGCGTAACCTTCACTACTTCGATCTTGGCAATCGGCCGGCTCTGGCCGTTCTGCTGGCGATAGATGTAGGCCTGGTGGCCCTTTCGCAGGCCATCGTCGGAGCCCATCGAAATCTCAACGAGTCCGTCAGAGCGACTGGCCAGCACCACGCCGTCGAGCTTCGGTGGAATATCGTCCACCGGCTGATGGATATCGACCCCGAGCCGATCGGCCGCATCGCGATACATGGCTGCCAAGCGGACAAGCGAATCGGTGTAAGCCTTCAGACGCTCGGCTTCGCCTTCCGCCTCGTGCAGCTTGTCCGTCAGGGCCACGGCGTCTTTGAACCGCTGGTCACGGTCTTCGTGGGCCTGCTGAATCTCAGTGCGCAAGCGGTCGATTTCCTTGAGCTTTTCGTCGAGCATGTCTTGGGCGATCTTGCCGCTTTCGAGCGCTTCGCGAGTTTGCGTGGTAAGCCCGGCGAGTTGGTTGACCAGCGTGTCGCGGTCGGTCTTCAGATTGCTATAGTCGGTTTGAAGCTGAGCAAGCCGGGTGGTGCGGGCTTGCGTCTCAGTTTGCGTGTCTTCCTGCAGTTTTTTCAGTTGGCTTTGCAGATCGTTCACCTGCGCTTTCGCGTCGGAAAGCTGCGCTTTCAGGCCAGGCCGGCCCTGAGTGCCATCGATCACCTCTTGCCAATTCTTATGGGTGGCATAAACGATGACCGAAAAGCCCATGAACACCAGGCTCATGACAAGAATCAATAGAACAAAAATCTTGCCGACGAGATTCATCGCAAACCACTCCTAATCAGCGCCTTGCGTTGGTGCAGGCTGCTTGGAAGTTGACTCTGGGACCACCGATGGCGGGACACAAAAAGAATTGCCGTGGTCACATTATAACTTCGCCTGATTTGCCGGGTCAATCAGACGGCGCGAAAAACCGGTCTCGCCAGCCCACCACGGCAAAAACACACGACAGCAGCAGGCATCCGCCCGAGGCCCAATCGCCCCAGCGGGTATAAGGGCTGGTGCGATTGTCCAGACGGGGACGCGCGATAATCACCCCCTCGGCCCGGCGCGGCCCGCGCTCGACAATTCGCCCGTCAGAATCGATCCAGGCCGAAAAACCGGTATTGGCGGCAATCAGAAACGGCTTGCGGCACTCGACCGCTCGGAACACGCCGCAGGTCAGGTGCAGGTCGAGCTCGCTGGAACCCCAAAACCAGCCATCGTTGGTCAGGTTGACCAGAATGTCGGGTTCTTCGCCGGCCTGGCGCAGCCGCTCGACCTGGCCCCGAATCACGTGCGGTATGGCGCTTTCATAGCAGATGTTGGCGGCCAGTCGGGCGCCCGACACTTCAAAAGCCGGCACCGTCTGGCCGCAGTCGATGCCCGCCCCGATGGGCGACAGCCGGGCCAACCAGGGCAACTGCCTGGCGAACGGAACATATTCGCCGAACATGACCGGATGCGTCTTGTCGTACCGTGGGCCGAGGCGGCCTTGACGGTCGACCAGCAGCGCCGAGTTGTATCGCTGCGGCTCGCCGGAACTGAAGCGCAAGGTATCGAGGCCCAGCAGCACCGGCGCGTGCAGCCGCGCGGGCTGCTCAGAAATCCACTCGCGCCGTTGGGCCGCAATCCGCTCGAACTCGGCACGCGTGCCTTGCCATTCCTCCGGAAGCTTTCCCTCGGGCGGAGAGATGAACAACGAGTCGCGAAACATGGTTTCGGGCCACACGATCAAATCGAGCTGGGGCTGCCGCGCCAGGGCCTGCTGCGAGAGGCCGAAATAGTGCGGATAAATTCGGTCTTGCAAAGCCGGATCGTGTTTCAATTCGGTGTCGATCGAGCCTTGAATCAGCGCTATGGTCGGTCCCTGGCGGCCCGCCGGCTGCCCCAACCGGTAATGGCCATAGCCCAATGCGGCGGCCAGCATCAACCCGAGCGGAAGCAATGGCCAGGCGCGCCATCGCCGGTTGTCGCCAGGAAGCGTGCTGGCGAGGCAGGCCGCGACGAACATCACCAGGAAGCTCACCGCATAGCCGCCCGCCAGATCGGAGCATTGGATGAGGGCCAGCCAGCGATATTGGCTATGCCCCAGAGCGGCCATGTTAAAACCAGTCAATAGATGCGACTGAGCCAACTCGAGCCCGGTCCAAACGATTGGGACAGCCACCATCAACGGCCAATGCAGCCGATGCACGGCAACCCGGCTGAGGCCCACAAAAACAGGCAGATAACATCCCAGGTAAAACGATAGCGCCAGCCAGCCCAGGCTGGTGGCCGGATGAGGCAGTCGCAGCCAATGCAGCACCCCGAGCCAGAAAGCAATGCCCGCCAGCCAGAGCACGGCGTAAGGCCGCCGTCCCGGCAATTTGCTTCGGCGCACCAGCACCAGCCACGCGATCGGCGCCAGCCAGGCCAACGGCCATGCATCGAGCGGCGGAAACGCCGCATAGAGCAGCACACTGCCCGTGAGTGCCGGCAACCAGATTTGCCGTCGTTCGTTCCGCCAAAGTTCGCCGCTTGGCGCCGCGGAAGATATTGAAGCGGATTGGTCCGCCCGAGGCTTCGGGGTGCGAGTCCGTCGCTCGTTCTTGGCGGCTTCGATACTTGCCATGCGTCCTTCGCGTCGGCGCCCTGCGATTCAATGGTTGCGAAATGCTCGACCTGAGCCAGCCGCGGTCACACTGGCAAGTGTAACAAAATCCGGGTTTTTCGACCATTGAGATTAATGGCGCCCATCCACCCGGGTGCAGGAACGGCCCAAATCAACGCGTTTGCCGAGCAGCTCGCGCCATTGCTCTTTCTGTCGGGGCGTGAGAATTGCCTCGAACTTGCCTTCGTGCTGTTTGCGAATGCGCATGACTTTGGATCCGACATCTTCCGGGCGGCCGCGCAATTCGGCGTCCTTGATCAGCGGCTCGATGGTAACGTGCATCGACTGCACCACTGCCATGAACGCTTCGCGTTGCTGGTCCGTAATGCTCAGCTTCAGGAAGGCCTCGTTTTGGCTAAGAAGGGCGAACGCACCCTCCTGCTGCAACTGCAATTGAAAAAGCCGTGACCGTTGCTCGGCATTCAGAATTACCGCGAGGTCGGCCGACAATTCCTCTGCTGACTGCTGGCGGTGTATATGCAGCTCCCTTTCCCGTTCTGCGGATTTCAGCTCCTTGATTCTCTCAACGAGCCGCATCGTCGCTTCGACGTGCGGGCCGAAACTCGCCATCAACTTGAGCCTTTGTTCGTCCGACAACTTCAGCTCGTCCTGCACTCGTTGACGGAAAACAATGAACTGGCCGCCCAGCATCTCCGCAATTTGACGCGGCATTCCCGCGGAGACTTGCGCAACCGAATTCGCGCCACGCGCTTCCTCTGCCGACAACGCATCCTCAGCGGCGACCGGGGCGCCGATGATGCCGTAACGAACGGCGCAGCTAAGATTGATGGCATGGCCGCCGGGTAGATGCCGCACATCGGCGCGTCCATGCAAATGCTGAAAGATGCTTCCCCACTCGAGGTGCTCCCAGCCCTGGGCGACAAGCAGCAGCCGGATCATCCGATCTTGCTTCATTTCAAAGTAGCCGTGCCAGGTGAGGTTGACATCGTGCCGCCAGAGCCGGCCATCGCCGCCCTGACGATCGCCCGACACTCCCTCGGCATTCGACTTGCCCTCGATGCGGAGCAGCACCGAGCTCCGGCTGCCACGATCGACAATTTGTGCCCAAAACTCAGCTTGTTTGAGCTCGTTATGAGCACCGTTGCCACCGGCCACGCCGCCCAGCGGGTTCACATCCAATTGCCCCAGAAACGCATGGCTCACGAGCAGCCGCGCCAGATCATTAGGCAGCGCGAATCGCTTGCCGCCTGCGTTAGCGATCCCCTTGGCGATGTTCTCCTGCATGGCCACGGGCAGTTCCAACCGGTCTTCCACGTAGTTTTCTTGACTCGTGGTGTCGGCGACCGGCTTGCCGTCGACATCGAGCGCCCGCCCGAACAAACGGCCCACGATAGTCCCGCGAGCGAGTGGAGGCTTGGCCGGACAGCGTTTGCCCTTGGCGTGTCGTTCGGGCACAGGCGGAACCTTGCCGCTGTCTTCGACGTCGTCGAGTCTCTGACTGGGAAACTGCATATAGCGCTCAGCCGGGAATGGTCGACTGGCGTCGGGGTACTTGGCGAAGCGCTCGAGTGCATGTTCCAGGAAGTCGACGACACTCGGGTCGTCGTCGAACATCAGTGCCCAGTCGAGCACCTTGCCCGCGGAGTTAACGACGCAGATGCCCTGCGGGGCGGCTTTCGAACGGCCGATTTCGCGGCACAGTCGTCCCTCTTCGTCGTCGCTCGGAGCATTGATGAGGCCGGCCTTGAGCGCCACAGGCACGAAATCGGAATTGACGCGCCGAATCACCTCGGGGTTCGAAAAGACCGCCTCACGGGCGGCGCCCGCGAACACTCAGCACCGCGCGTCGTCGATGGGTCGGTCGATAAAGACCCAAAGCAGGGCGGGCTTGTTCTTGATGCGCGACTCCCTCAGCCCGTCGAGCAAGCAGTCTTTCCATGCGATTTTGCGCCAGGCGACGTTGACAGCTTTCAGCGACTCGATTTCCGCCTGCAACACTTCCGGTGACGATTCGCCCAGCGCCGCACCTGCCGTCGCGTTGACCGCCGTCAGGCCCATGTAAAACAGCAAACCGAAGCCGAGGTTTGTACGTTTAATCATGCGTTTCTCCTGCCGCGCGGCGATCGAGATGCAGTGCGCGGTAAGCGGCTTTCATGGCGGGCCAAGTGGTGAGCCTTGATGATTGTCTCGCATTTATCGCAGTCGTGCAATCCCAAGACCGCTATGGTCGCCCGAGCGGCCCGAATAAAACTGCGGGTCCTGCTCTTCGGCCCGCCGGTCAAAGTCGCCGCTGCCCGCCGCGGCGTCGATGTCGGCGTTTTCGGGACTGCCGTCGCCGGTGTTCGTGCCCGCCAATCCGCCCACCGCCGAACCACCGCCGGTGGCGCCCGCCGCATGAGGGTCGCCGGCGCCGCTGCCCGGCGGCAGAGGCGCGTCGTTGGGCGCCCGTTCGTCGGGCCGGTGCCGGGCAGACATCGCTTGTTCTTCGAACTTGGCTTCTCGGCGCTCGTCGCGTTGTCGTTGCTCAGTGTTCATGGCTTGATCGTTCATGGCTTGATCGCTCATGGTTTGGACCTTGGGATAGAAACCCTTTTGACTTCGCGGAGAACGATGCAAAGTACGTTCCAACGCCGCGCATTGGGTTACTGCGGCGACGAAGGAGCCTCTGCCGCGCCGAAATGCGTGATGCCCCAAAGGCTGGTGTAATCGTCGGTCCACAGCGGCAGCTCGGGCCGGCCAGCCAGCGGCTTCCAGCGGGCATCGCCGGCCAACCATTGCAGGTCGGCACGCCGCCGCGCGATGACCACCCAATGCGAGACGCTTTTGCCGGCCTGCGTCTCTTCGCGGGTGACGGCGCCCTCGATTTGGTCGAGCCCGGCCAACTGAAGCTCTTTGGCCAGGTTGCCGAGCACCGGCGCGAGATCGAGAAAGCGGTTCGAGATATGGAAGGCCAACACGCCCTCGTCGGAAAGTTTTTGCAGATACAACTGCATGGCCTGCCGCGTGAGCAAATGCACCGGAATGGCGTCGCCGCTGAACGCATCGACCACCATCAGACCAAAGTGATGGTCCGGCTGGCGCGCCAACGACAGCCTGGCATCGCCCAACACCACGCGGCAGTCGGCGCGGCTATCGCGCAGATAGGTGAAATAGCGCGTGTCGCGAGCAATCTGCTCGACCGCGGGATCGATCTCAAAGAAGGTAAACTCCTGGCCCCGCATGCCGTAGGAGGCCAGCGAGCCAACTCCCAAACCAATGACGGCCACGGGCTGCGGCGCCGCTTTGCCCGGCCAAGACGCAAACACCTGCCCGGCCGGCCCGGTGGGATAGTAATAGAGCAAAGGGGTATCGCGGACGGCGGGGTCTTCGCTGCGGCGCTGTTGGCCATGCCGAATTCGGCCATGGTCGAGGTAGTAATCGTCTTCGCCATCGGTGCGCACTTGCAAAACTCCATAGAAGCCGCGCTCGCGATGGACCAGGTGATGAACTTCATCGTCGTACCACGCGGCGGCCCAAAGAATGGCCGCCACCGAAAGCCCCAGCCGCAGCGGGCTGGTGGCCGTCAGCGCGGCCAGCGCCACCACGGCCAGCGCGGGCCAGCGCTTCGCTTCGGGCGCCCAGCGGAACAACAGCGTGGCCGACGCCAAGCCGACGAGCGCCGGCGCGACAAGATTTAGCCCGAACGTGTGGCTCGCAGTTCCAACCTGCTTCAACGCCGTGCGCGGCGCCGCAGGCCGCCGCCAGCCACGCAGCGGCGGCCACGAGAAAGCGGGCGGCGCGAGCATGCAGGCCAGCGACAGCGCCAACGGGTATTCGACCGTCGAACGAAACAGCAACGGCGCCAAAAGCGTGTTGAACAGCCCGCCCAGCACGCCGCCCAGCGACATCCAGAGGTAAAACTCGGTTAGGTATCGCGGCGCCGGTCGTGTGCGCGCCAGCTCGCCGTGGCAGACCATCGCCACGGTGAAAAAAGTCGCCAGGTGCAGCGCGGCCAACCATCCCATCGGGAATTGCACGCCGGCGTGCTCAGTAATCATAAAATAAGCCTGCGCCAAAATCGTCACCGGCAACATCAGCGTCATCAGCCGGTGGACCGAGCCAGGCAAGCGGGCAAAGACCAGAATGAACGTCAACAGATACAGCGCCAACGGCGCCACCCACATCAGCGGCACCGGCGATATGTCGGTCGAAAGGTAGGCGGTGACCGACAGCAGCAGGCTCGAAGGAACCAGCGCCAGCGCGACCCACCGGGCGCGCACCCAGCGGCTCGGCGATTCGACCGCGTGTCGTGGCGATGGCGGCGAGGCGTCAAGCAGCGTCCGCGATCGCCAAAAGACCGCCGCGCAAGCCGTCATCATTGTGCAGAGCACCGCATAGCCGCCGGCCCATGCCCGGCTTTGCACGGACAGCGGCAAATTCGGCTCGATCAACGTGGGATAGGCCAACAGCCCGATCATGCTTCCCGCGTTGCTGGCCGCGTAGAGGAAATACGGATCGCCGGCCTGGCGATGATGCGAGCCGGCAAACCATTTTTGCAGCAGGGGCGCCGTGGCGGCCACGGCAAAAAACGGCAGACCAACCGCGGCGGCCAGCATGGCCAACAACCACGGCGTGGGATCTGCGTCGCCGGGCGGCAACCAGCGCGGCGAGGCGGCCAGCGGCAGCGTCAGCCAAGCCGCGGCGACCACCAGCAAGTGCACGGCGGCTTGCGCCCCGCGCGGCAAACTGCGACCGATCCCATGGGCATATCCGTAGCCGGCCAACAGCACGGCTTGAAAGAAAACCAGGCAGGTATTCCAGACGGCCGGCGCGCCGCCAAACTTGGGCAGCAACAGTTTTCCGACCATCGGCTCAACGGCAAACAGCAAGGCCGCGGCAAGCAACAGCGTGAGCGAGAAGAGAATCGCCATAGTGCGGCGGTCAACCCGACAACACGCGCACCAGCACCGCCAGCCCGATGACGGTCAGGCCGAGCGCCGTGCCGATCAGAATCAAGAACCAGGGCGATTCCCAAAGGCCGCGTTTGCCGGCGACGGTTTTTTTGGCGGCGGAGGGTAACGAGGCGCCCGCGGCGAGATGAGCACCGGCGAGGCCGCTTCCCGAAAGACTTACCGGCAACGAGTTGGCAGGCGGCATCTGAGTGAGCAAATCATCGAGCGATCCAAAGGGATCGGCGAGACCGGCGCCGGTGTCCGCCGACAGCGGAAGCGCCGCCAAGGGGTCAGTCTCGACGACAGGAGATGCCGCAGGTCGCAGCGGCGCCTTGGCGCGTGCCGCTGACGAGCCGGCATCATCGGGCAAGCGCTTGGCCACTGGCAGGCTCGTCCGCCGCCCCGGCCCTTTGATCGACGAACCAGGCTTTTTGGCCACCGTTGGACCTTCCAAGGCGCTCGCGCCGGGCGATTTTTGCGGCGGCGCGGTTTCTCCCGTCTTGCCCGGCGGCGGACCTTGGACTGACGAAGTCGATGGCTTGCCGAGCTTCGATCCGCCGGCCAGTCGCGAACCGGCGATCGACGATCCTTGCTTTCCAATGCCGCTGGAGCCGGGCGGCGCCCCCACGGGCCGTTTGATCGAGGACCCGCCGGGCTTGACCGAGGAACCTTGTCCGCCGATGCCCGAGCCGGCCGCCGGCGGCCGTTCGGTGATCGAGGCGCCTCGATTCACCTTGGTCGAGTCGCTACGGGCCACGATCGAAGTGTCGACCTTCGAGCCGGAGGCCGACTTGGAACTGCTTGACGGCGTCGGCCGCTTCGGCTCGTCGTCGAGCGGCGCCAGTGTCAGCTCGCCGCTATCGCCGGTTCGCGGGCGAGCGGCGGGCCGCTTGGCCCCTTCTTCATATTCGCTGGCCCACTGGCGGAGCGTCTGGGCGACCTCCGCGGCCGATTGGTAGCGACCGCCCAGCGATTTGGCCATCATCCGCCGACAGATCGCCACCAGCTCGGGCGGCGCGTCGGGCCGCTTTTCGGTGATCGCGGCAGGGTCTTTCGACTGATGCATGATGACCCGCTGCGCCAGCGTGCCCACCGGAAAGGGCGGTTGCCCGGTCAAGGCGAAATAAAGCGTGCAGCCCAGGCTGTAAAGATCGGCCCGCGGGTCGACCAGGTGACTGTCTAGCGCCTGCTCGGGAGCGAGAAAATCAACCGTGCCCAGCATTCGCTCATCGTGATCGTGAGTGAGCGAAGCATCGATGTCATCGGAGAAGCGGGCCAGGCCCATGTCGAGTATTTTGACGGTTCCCTTGAGATCGACCAGCAGATTGGCCGGTTTCATATCGCGGTGGATCAGCCCGGCCTGATGCGCGTGCCCCAAGCCTTCGGCCGCCTGGCGGATGTAGTCGGCCGCGGTTCGATAATCGAGCGGCCCTTCGCGTTCGACCAGCGTCTTGAGATCCGCTCCTTCGATATATTCCATCACCAGGTAATGGATGTCTCCTTCATGGTCGACATCGAAGGCCCGCACAATGTTGGGATGGTCGAGGGCGGCCACGGCCCGTGCCTCGCGATGAAACCGCGCCAAATACGATGAGTCGTGGACGCGGGTCTTGGGCAATACCTTAATGGCCACCCGCCGCCGCATCACCTCGTGTTCGGCCAGAAACACGCTGCTCATGCCGCCCGTGCCCAGATGGTCGAGCAGCTTGTACTTGCCCAGGAAAAACCCGGCATGACGGCCTTCGAGCAATTGCCGGCTCTGCCAGTCGGTCAACAACCCCGACTGTTTGAGGTGCGACGAGACGACCAGGCTGTCGCTGACCGCCGTCGAACCCGACTGCCGTTCGAGAGTGCAGAGCGACTGGGCCAGACGAGACTTGTCCACCAGCCCACTGCGCTCGACGGTTTCGAGAAACGTGCTGACGGACAGTTGCTTCATGCGGTTCCGCGTTTTGTTGAGGCCGCTTGGGGTTCAGGCCACCATGCCAGACGCGCACGCTAAGAATTGTCGTCGGCCCAAGGGCCCGACGATGTTCAGTTTAGCACGAGCAACCGAAAGTGTGAAGTAGGCAAGGAGTTATTGCATCCGAGAACCGGGCGTGGCGGTGCGGGCGTCCCCGTCGGCCCGCCGGTTCAAAAGAGCGCTATGGCGACGCCGGGGCTTGGGGCGGCGCCGCTCGCGGGGAGGCGGCTTCGGCAATTTCCCTCTTTTGCACGGCGGCCACAGGCTTCGCGTCTACCGGCTTCGCCACGGCTGTCTTCGCCGGAACTGCTCCCCCAGGCCGCTGACGAACGCCGCCAGCCACCGCCCGTTCGAGGCCTCGCGGCGCGGGACTCGCAGGCCGCATCGCGGGCATCCGCCGCGACGCCGCCCAGTAATACCGACGCAGACCACCCAGCCGCTCATTGAATCCATATTGCCGCATGTCGCGATAGGCCGCCTCGGCACTCCAGCCATGATGCCGCACCTTATAAAGCCCCACGACCGTGCCGCAGCGGTCGTGGCCGTGCTTGCAATGCACATAGACCGGGTGTAACGTCGAATCACTCAGCACCTCGACGGCTCGATCGATCGAATCGTCGCCGCGCGGAAAATAGCGGATCGGCATATGAAGATGCCGAATGCCGCGGGCGGAAAGCGCCTGTGCTTCCCGCGCGATGGCATTGCGATCGAACCGCCGCAGGTTGAGCACCGTTTTAATGCCCATCTGTTTGAGACGATTGAAATCCGCCGCCGTTTCGGGCGTCGAGCCGCGGTAGACACCCTTCGTGACGGAGTACAGATTCATCGCCCGTGCCGATGAATCCGACGACCCGAAGAACCACCCCAGAACCGCCAGGGCCATCACGACCCGACCGGCAATGTGAACATTCACGGAAGCAACCCCTGCCAGAAGAAACCGCTGCGAGAAGAGAGTAGTGCGATCGCCGCAACCTATGAACTGTAGCGGTTGCCTGTAGGCGGGGCAAGAATCATGAAGCTGCTGTTTACGATTCCGCATTACTTCCATCCCACCGAGGGTGGACAATACAGCTCGACGCGGCACGAAGCCGATGCCCGCATCCAGGCGCTCTCGGCCTGCCTGGCCGGCCTGCACCAGGTGTTCGGCCCCGAGCAGCGGATGCTCGACATGCAGCGGCGGCTCGCCACGCGGGCGAATCAGCAGACCGCCCACGAAGTGCAGGTTGCCGTCTGCACCGACGGAAAACACCATTTGCTCGATCAGCTTCATTCGCCGCGGAATTTTGAGCTGCACCAGCGCCCGACCGACCCGACTTTGCTAGGGTTCGAGTGCCATGCGTTGCTGCGCGACGCGCTGGGCCGATTCGACTACTACTGCTATCTGGAAGACGATCTCGTTTTGCACGACGCCTGGTTTTTTCAAAAGCTGTCCTGGTTTGCTCGTTGGCGCGGCGATGAATTCGTCTTGCAGCCCAACCGCTACGAGCAGCCGCGCGGCGCAGCGGGGCGTAAGATCTATGTCGATGGCGACCTGCGCCCGCAATTGACGGCGCCGTTTCGCAAATCGGCCGAGTCGCCAAGTTTTGAGACCACTTGGCTCGACGCGCCGCTTCGCTTTCACTGCGCGGCGAACCCCCATGCCGGATGTTTCTTTCTCAACGCCGCGCAGATGGAGCGCTGGGCCGGCCAGCCGCACTTTCTCGACCGCGACGTGCGATTCATCGGGCCGCTGGAAAGCGCCGCCACTTTGGGCATTCTCAAGACCTTCCAGGTGTACAAGCCGGCCCCGGAAAACGCGGCCTTTCTGGAAGTCGAGCATGCGGTGCCCGGCTTTGGCCATGTGGCAGGGCAGGTTTTTCCGTTGGCGCCGTAAAAAACGGCGCGATTGCTTGAGATTTTCCGTGCAAGTGCCCTATACTTTCCGAGACGGGGGGTGTGGAAGGTCGGCTTCGTTCGACCTGCCGGAAGGATCAACCGAGGAGTACTCGCAATGGCGACGGCAATCATGAGCTGCGGCGTGGAACAAATTGGTGAAACGGCCGGTCTTGTTTGGCATTTGCTTTCGGACAAAGGCCCACTGAGCATGGCGAAGCTGGTCAAGGAATCGGGCTGCCCGCGAGATCTGGTCATGCTGGCCTTGGGCTGGTTGGCACGCGAAGACAAAATCGCCATCGATGCCGAATCGCGCGGGCGCACCGTTTCGCTCCGCTGAGCTCGACGCCCGACAAATCAGACCCGCAGATTGAAACCGCGCTGGTCAGTTTTTGTCGGGCGATGTTGAATCTCAACGAATTTGTTTACGTGGACTCGCGCGGAGGCCGCCGACATGTTGTTCCTTTTACTCGATGTGTGGAACATTCCGGCGTGTGGAACATTCCGGCGGACGGCGCGGTATGATTGAATGCGGGATTCGGCAGGGCAGCAAACGCGCAGAGACGGCCGCGCAGAGACGGCGATTATGAGCCAACTCGTCATTTCAGACATTGAAGAAACCACGATCGAGCAACTGCGGCTGCGTGCAGCCGCGCACGGACGAACTGCCGAAATCGAAGCCAAAGAGATTCTACAAGAGGCCCTTCAGGTCTGGCGAGCGGCCCAATGGGCTAAGGTCAACGCCATTCGCGATGAATTGGCAGCGGCGGGTCAGGCGTTTAGCGACAGCGTCGACCTGATACGTGAGGACCGCGACCGTTGAGCCTCTACATCGTTGATGCCAGTGTGGGCGTGAAATGGTTGGTGCCCGGAATCGATTCTCATCTACCTGTGGTCCACAGATGTGCCGCACCTTACGCCAGCAGTTTCGTCACTACCTGTCCGCCCACGTCGGTGAGGCGGAAATTGCGGCCTTGAAAACGGAAGGTGAGCCGCGTGTGGTCGAGACCCAGCAGGTGTAAAATGGTGGCTTGCAGGTCGTGAACGTGAACGCGGTCTTCGACGGCGTAAAAGCCCAACTCGTCGGTGAGGCCGATCGTCTGCCCGGCCTTGATGCCGCCGCCGGCCAGCCAGAGCGTGTAGCCGTCGATGTGGTGGTCGCGGCCGATCAGGTCGCGCGGCTCGCCCATCGGCGTGCGGCCAAACTCACCGCCCCAAATCACCAACGTTTCGTCGAGCAGGCCGCGCTGCTTGAGATCTTTGACCAGCGCCGCCGCTGGCCCGTCGGTCTCGCGGCAGCGGTCTTCCAGCGGCTTGCCCAAATGGGTGTCGTTGTTGCCGTGGTGATCCCAGTCGGTGTGATAAAGCTGCACGAAGCGCACACCGCGTTCGATCAGCCGGCGGGCCAAAAGGCAATTGTTGGCGAACGAGGACTTGCCGGGCTGAGCACCGTAGGCGGCCAGGGTTTGAGCGGTTTCGCCCGATAAATCCATGAGTTCGGGCGCGCTGGATTGCATGCGATAGGCCATTTCGTAGGCGGCGATGCGGGTGGCGATTTCCGGATCGCCCACGGAATCGAGCCGCTGGCCATTCAGGTCTTTTACGGCAGCGAAGAAATCGTGCTGCCGCTGCTCGTCAAAGCCGGCGGGGCTCGACAAGTTCAGAATTGGCTCGGGCCCTTGCAACAGCGGCACGCCTTGATAGGTGGTGGGCAAAAAACCGCTGCCCCACAACGGCGCGCCGCCGCGCGGCCCGCGCGGCCCCGATTGCAGCACCACAAAGCCCGGCAGGTCTTGCGACTGGCTGCCGATGCCGTAGGTGATCCAGGCGCCCATGCTGGGCAGGCCGAACCGCGGCGTGCCGGTGTTGGCAAACAGCTTGGCCGGGCCGTGGTTGAACACGTCAGTGGCCATGCCGCGCACAATCGCCACGTCGTCGGCAATGGTCGCTAGGCCCGGCAGCAATTCGCTCAGCTCCGCGCCGCACTCGCCGTGCCGGGCGAACTTGCGCCGCGTGCCCAGCAGCTTGGCGTCGCCTTTGATGAAGGCGAAACGCTTGTTTTTGACATACGATTCGGGCACGGTCTGGCCGTCGAGCGCTTGCAGCTTGGGCTTGTAGTCGAACAGCTCCAGTTGGCTCGGCCCACCAGCCATGAACAGATAGATGACGTGCTTGGCCCGCGCGGCGAAATGGCCGGGCTTGGGGGCCAACGGACCGCTGGGCGGCGCGGCGGCGGCTTCGGCGGGCCGGTCGCCCAGCAAGCCCGCCAGCGCGATCGAGCCCAGACCGACCGCGCAGTCGTGAAAGAAGTGCCGGCGGGTTTGCTGGAGCACGGCTTTTGCCGGGCAGTTCGCTTGGTCTCTTACAATGAACATGTTGCCTAACGGTCTGGCAGATTGAGTTGCCACGAAACTCCATAACGGTCTTTGATCCAACCGAATTTGGCGCTGAAGCCGTAGTTGTCCAGCGGCATCAACGCCTCGCCGCCTTCGAGCAATTGCTTGTAGGCGTTCTCGAGTTCCGCCTCACTATTGCAGTCGACGAACAGCGAAATCGACGGAGTAAACGTAAAACCGTGCTTCACCGGGCTGTCAATGCAGCTCATCTGATGGCCAGCCAGCGTAAAGTCGGCCTTTTTGATGCTGCCCTCGGCGCCTTGTTGGCCCGGACCATACCGCTCGACATGAACGATTTTCGAGCCTTTGAACAACGAGACATAGAAGTTCATCGCTTTTTCGGCGTTGCCTTCGAACATCAGAAAAGTTCTTACCGCGGGCATAGGAGCTCTCTGGTTGTTGGTGTCTTGTTTTCGGTCTGACTCGTCGCCTTCGTGCGCAAGGGCGCTGCTGACAAGGACGATCGCGACACCGATGGCGATTGCGGAAGGTAAGCAGATGCGTTTACTCAAAGCCATCATGGGGACTCGTTTCACTCGGCCCATCCTACTCTCGTGTGACAAATTCATCCAAATTCAGTACGACTCGCGCCACGCTGGTCCAGGCGGCAGCTTCGGCAGCAGGGACCTCGGCGGATCGGAAACTGCCCGCCACCGCTTCGGCATCGGCCTCGGCCGCGGCGAACGATTGCCGGGCGGCGGTAAGCAACTTGGCTAGCCGCGCCGCTTCGCTCTCGACCGGCGCCCGCGCGAAACAAAGCTTGAACACGTACGCAATTCGCTCGGCATCGGCGGCCGAAGGCGCTTCGGCCAGCGCGCGGCAGGCCAACGCCTGTGCCGCCTCGAGAAACACGCGGTCGTTGGCCAGCGTCAGCGCTTGCAAGGGCGTGTTAGAGCGCACTCGGCGGGTGCAGGTAGTGTTGGCATCAGGCGCGTCAAAGGTCATCAAGAACGGATAGGGGCTGGACCGCCAGAAATAAATATAAAGGCCGCGGCGAAAGCGATCGGCGTCGGCGCTTTCTTTCCAGTATTTCACCTGCTGCGTGAAGCGATAGATGCCGGCGGGCTGCGGGGGATACACGCCCGGCCCGCCGATCTCGCGGCAAAGCAGGCCACTGGCGGTCAAGGCAGCGTCGCGAATCGTCTCGGCGTCGAGCCGCAGCCGCGGCATGCGGGCCAACAACGCGCCGGCTGGGTCGCGCTCGGCAACGTCTGCACGCCAGGCCGACGACTGCCGATAGGTCGCCGACGTGACGATCAACCGATGCAGCGACTTCATGCTCCAGCCGCGGTCGATGAACTGGCCAGCGAGCCAGTCGAGCAACTCGGGGTGGCTAGGCGGATTGGCCTGCGTGCCAAAGTCATTCTCGGTTTCGACGATGCCGCGGCCAAAATGATGCTGCCAGAGGCGATTGACGGTGACGCGCGGCGTGAGCGGGTTTTGCGGGGCGACCAGCCAGCGGGCCAAATCGAGCCGGTTGGCCGAGCCGGCGTGTTCGATGGCCGGCAAAACGCTCGGCACGCCCGGCTGCACCGGAGCGCCCTGCCGCAAAAAGTCGCCGCGAACGTGAATATAGCTTTCACGGGGCTTCGCTCGCTCTTTCATCACCAGCGTGGTGGTGATCCGGGCGGTAAGCTGCTTTTTGCGATCTTGCAATTCCTTGAGCACCGCCAGCAGCGGCACAAACTCGGGATCGACTTTCTTGAACTCGTCGGCCAGCAGTTTCTTCTGCTCGTCGGAGCGCTGTTCGGCGGCAAGGGCCAATGCCTGGCGCACCGCCTCGGCCAGCGAGGCCGCCTGCTCGGCGTTGGCCGCCAGCTTGCGCTCCCACTCTTGCTGCCGCGTGGCCGCGTTCGATTCCACCTCGCCGATCCGCTTTTTCACCTGCGCGATCTCGGCCAACAGGGCCGGCTGTTCTTTGGCTTGTTGTTGCGTGGGCACCGGCAGCGTCGGTTCGTCGGCGTTGTTCAAGAATGCGAAAAACTGGTAATACTCGCGCTGCGAGATCGGATCGTACTTGTGATCGTGACAGCGGGCGCAGCCGATGGTCAGGCCCAAAAACACGGCGGCCGTGGTGTTCACGCGGTCGGCCACGCTTTCGATGCGGAACTGCTCAGGATCGGTGCCGCCTTCTTCATTGCGCAGCGTGTTGCGGTGAAAGCCCGTGGCGATGATCTGCTCGGTGGTGGCCAGCGGCAGCATGTCGCCGGCCATTTGTTCGATGGTAAACTGATCGAACGGCAGATCGCGGTTGAGGGCTTCGATCACCCAATCGCGATATTTCCAGATCGACCGCCCGCCGTCGATGGTGTAGCCGTTGGAGTCGGCATAACGGGCGGCATCGAGCCAGTGCCGTCCCCAGCGCTCGCCGTAAGGAGGCGAGGCGAGCAGCCGATCGACCAACCGCTCATAGGCGTCGGGCCGCGCGTCTGCCAGAAACTCAGCCACTTGCCGCGGGGCCGGTGGCAAACCCGTCAGATCGAGCGAGACCCGGCGAATGAGCGTCGCGCGATCGGCTTCGATCGAGGGCGCGAGGCCCGCCGCATCGAGCCTCGCCAGGATGAAAGCATCGATGCCGTTGCGCACCCAATCGGGCTGAGAGACGCCGGGCAAGCTCGGTCGGGCAAGCGGTTGAAACGCCCAATGCGCGGTTTGCTTCGGCGCGTCGGCGATCGCTGCCGGATCGTCGCTGCCCGCCGCTCCTTGCTCGATCCATCGGCGCAAGCGGTCGATTTCGTCGGCGGCTAGCGGCGGACGATCGGCCGGCATCTGGGTGATATCGCCGCCACCGGTGACGGCCACCACGAGCAGGCTCTCCGCCAGATTGCCGGGCACGACCGCCGGGCCGGTATAGCCACCCTGTTTGGCGGCCGCGAGCGTGTCGAGACGCAAGCCCGATTCTTGCTTTTTCGGGCCGTGACATTCGTAACAGTGCTTCGCCAAAATTGGCTGCACGTCGCCGCGATAGTCGAGCGGCTCATCGGCCGTGGCCCCTCGGGCAACGGCGGCGGCGAGAAGGCAGGCGAGCGACAGCCGCGTCATACGCACGGCTCCGGTTTCGGGCAGGGGTGGGGCAGCGGTAACAGGCAGACCTTGATCTTAAGCCATTGGCAGCCAGACGGCAACTAACGGGCGCGACTGGCCCGACTCAGGCGTTTTTGAGGCCAATCGCCAACGCTGGCAGACAACCGCTTAAAGACCAGTAAAATGCCCCCGAACGAATGGCATAAACGTCATACTACGATCGACGGGATTGCAAAACCGCGGCGTTTTTGGCTTCCGCCGCGTCGGCCGCGGAACAAATCACATAGAGCGGTGTAAAACTTGAAAGACGGTCCGCCACCATCGAGGTGATTACGCATGAAACTCGCAGCAGCTACCTTGGTTCTCGCGGTCTTCGTGAGCAGCGCGGCCAGCGCGCGGTCGGCTCAAATTCGTTCGGCGCCGAGCGGCAGCCGAGGCGCCTATGGCACGAACTTCGGCAACCGCTATCAATACTTCGGGCTGGGCTACGGCTACAGCCATTGGCAGGGCGCCTGGAAGCCGTACAGCTATAGTCTGCGCGGGCGTCGCGGGGGCGGTTATGGCGGCGGCGGTGCTGGCGGCATGAACAGCGATATGCAAGCGCAAATGTTGCACGAGCGCCAGATGATGTGGAGCATGCAATGGGCGCCCATTCCCGAGATTCCGCCGCTGGTCAACGAGAATCCGAACTGGAATCCTTATCAGAGCCGGTTGGCCGATGAATACTACCGGCAGCGCGACCCCGCGCCGGTGCCTCGCACGATCTATAACCCTTTCGCGAAACCGCGCCCCGCGCGTTGAGTTAGATTGTGGCGGCTTGCGCGGCGTCGGCCAGCGTCTCGCCCAGTCGCTCGGCGATGGCCGACATTTCGTGCGCTTGAATGCCCAACTGCAGATACACGCTGTCGGGCGGAGCGATCAGCTTGTTCACTCCCAGTGAGGTTATGTCCTGGCGAGTGCACAGATAGTTGGCCACCGCCACCAGGCTCACCATGTTTTGATGCGGGCCGCTGTAACGTTCCGGCTCGTGATGAAAGCCGGCCGCCACGCATACCGACTGAGGCAGGTTCCAACGCTCGGTGACAAACTGCCCCAGTTCGGCATGGTCGAACGTCAGCACCGCGCGTTCCGCGTCGATCGTCGAAGGGGCGCGCTCGAGCGTGTCGAGCACGTGCTTAAACTGTTTCCGCAAATGCTGATCGAGCAGAATCAGTCCGATGTCGTGCAGCAAGCCCGCTACATAAGCTTCATCGCGAGGAACGGCATCGGTGACTTCGGCAATCAAGCGCGCGGTGGAGGCCACGGCCACCAGGTGCCGCCAGAGCGCCTCGCGGCGATAGGTGCGGTAGTCGCCCGGCGCCACGAACATTCGCGACACATGGACCGTCAGTGCCAGGTTGCGCACTTGCTTCAGCCCCAACAGCGCAATGGCCGTTTTCAGGTTTCCGATGCGCTGCCGCACCGAATGATAGCTTGAGTTGACGGTGCGCAGCACGCGCACGGCCAGCGAAGGGTCGCTCTCGACCACTTGCAACAGCTCGCCGATGCCCGCGGTCTCGTCATTGGCGATGTTGACGATGCGCACGGCGGCCGTGGGCAGCGACGAGACTTCGCCGATGCGGGTAAACAGCTTATCGAGGGCCGATCGCTGTTCGGGCGAACGTTGCGGTCTGGGCGATGGCGAAAGTACGGCGATGTTCACGCGGGTGTCATCCGCCGCCGGCGCGGCGCTAAAAGGGTTGAAGGTCGAGCCCGTTGTGGTGCAGGTGTCCCGCCTGCCGTTACGTCACAGGCGTTCCCGCCTGCGGAGACAGGCGAGACGCCCGCACCACAATGACGCCTGTACCACCATTTCGGCATGTAACCTTGCGGATAGGCCCATGCGCTGTTCAACCGTAGCCCATAAAAGCCGTCCGCGGCGGTGCGGCGGGTGGCGAATTGTGCGCTTTTCGAAGCCACTTAAGTACTTTGCCGGCTTGACATTTGGCCATACCGCGCGGGGCAGACCCTTGCCCTTTTTCGACGAAAAGGTCATTATGGCCGGCGCAGAGGCTCTCTTGCCGGGGGCCCTGAGCGGCCAAGTTGGCTAAAACGAGCACCGCATCCCTGATTTTCAACCTTACGCCACTTTGTTTTTTCCTTGAGGAGCCCCCCATTATGACGAAGCATGTTTCCTGGATTTCGACCGCCGCAGCCCTCTGCCTGGCACTCAGTTCAGCCGGCCAGGCGCGGGCCAGCGCGAGGCAAGGATACGGCGCGGGTTGTTGCGCGCCCTGCGCGCCCTGCGTGCAGTACGACATTGTGTACGACGTGCGCAATGTGACCTGCTATCGCACGGTCTATGAAACCGCCTATCGGCAGTGCAACTACACCATCTGCAAGCCGGTCTATAAGACGGTCTACCAGACGTGCCAATACACCATCTGCAAGCCACAGATGGAATGGGTGCAAAAGCAGTGGACCTGCACGGTGATGAAGCCAGTGTACCAAACGGTCAACAAGCAGCGTTGCCGCCCCGTGTGCCAGCCGGTGACCACCTATTGCACCTATCGTTGCGATATGGGTCACTGGCAGACGCCGGCTCCGGCCCCGCAGACGGGCTGCTGCCAGCCTTGCCCGCCGCCCTGCCCGGTGTGGGTGCCCAACATCGTCGAGAAGAAAGTGCCGGTCACTCGCTATGTGTGGAAAAACGTGATGGAGACGGTGCCGGTGCAAGTGTGCAAGATGGTGCCGCAGCAAATCACGCGGAGCTGCAATGTGCCGGTGTGCAAGATGGTGCCGCAGACGATCACTCGTCAGGTGCCGCGCGTGACCTGCCAGATGGTCACTCAGCAAATGACGCGGCAAGTGCCGTATTGCGTGTGCCGCCAGGTGCCGTACACGGTGCAGGTGCGCGTGCCGCGTTGTGTGCCGCGTCCGTGCAACACCGGCGCGCCCCAAGGACCAGCGGCTGCGCCGGTCGCCCCGCAGTCGACCGACGTCAACGAGCGTCTGGTGGCCGCGATGGGCCAGATGTCATAGCCAACCATGAGTGAGCGCGGCAGAGACTTTCGCCAGGTTCCTTGGGACGCCGAGGTTGAAGACGACTGCCGCCAGCTCATTCGTTTGGCGGTGCGCGAAGATCTCGATCGGCTTTACGACTGGACGACGGTGGCGTTGGTGCCCGACGCCGCGGTCGGCCAGGCGCGAATCGTCGCGCGGCAGCCGGGCGTGATTGCCGGTTTGCTGCCCGCACGGATCGTGCTTGATGAGTACGACCGGCGGATCGAGACCGACCTTTTGGTCGATGAAGGACAACAGGTTGAGGCCGGCGCCGCGATCGCTCAGCTTCGCGGCCCGGCCCGCAGCCTGCTCACCGCCGAGCGGCCCTTGCTGAATCTGCTGGGCCGCTTGAGCGGCATTGCCACGCTCACTCGCCGGTTTGTCGAGGCGGTGTCGGGCACGCGCGCCCGCATCTATGACACGCGCAAAACCATGCCCGGCTGGCGCCGCCTGGAAAAATATGCCGTTCGTCACGGCGGCGGTCACAACCACCGCACGGGCTTGTTTGACGGCATCCTGATCAAAGACAACCATCTGGCGCATTGCGCCTCGGCTGAAGGCGTGCGCTACACGCCGCGGCAAGCCGTTGAGCGCGCCCGCGAGTTTCTCCGCCAGGCCGAAGCCGACGATCCACGGCACGACATGCTGGTGGAGGTCGAAGTCGATACGCTCGAGCAATTGGTCGAAGTCTTGCCCGCCGGTCCAAACATTGTGCTGCTAGATAACATGTCGCCCGAGCTGCTGCGGCAGGCGGTCCAGCGGCGCGACGCCTTGGCGCCATCGATCGAGCTGGAGGCTTCCGGCGGAATCGACCTGACGACGGTGGCCGACATCGCCCGCAGCGGCGTCGACCGGATCAGCGTCGGGGCCTTGACTCATTCGGCGCCGTGGTTTGATGTGGGGCTGGATTGGGGCGTGCCACGATAACTAGGCAACGGGCGTGTGCAAGGGACATCGGACCGGTTGTAGAGAGCAGAACCGGTAGTCCATCGGTCGACGTCTGTAGGGAACGGACTCCGTGCCGTTCCGTGAATTGCGAAACGGCATCGTCCTCTCCTCTGCGCCCGAGCATCACATTGCACTGAGTAGCGTAGGAAAGTGGTCTTGATTCGACCGGTGTGGCGGGTTCTGATGACTTTGGCGGCATGGCGATTCAACGGCAACTCGACGAGCCGATCTTGGTGCAGCGCAGACCCACTTCGAGGCATTCAAAGGAAACGGGCTTTATCTACGGCCTTCGCAGGGAAACGATACGACTGCGAGATGGCACGAAATGGGAGCGAATCACCGGCGAGCCTGTCACCGAGTACGGAATCGCGCCTCCACTCAGAAGTGGCGGCTCGGGAGAATAATCTTCCAACCCCGCATGATCGCCGCGTTGACACGCGCATTTGGGGCGGGGTAACCTACTTGGTAGATCAGGCGATTTCCGCCTGACACAGATATGTGAGGGCGAATAATGGCCTCCGATTCTCTGTACATTTCGCTGAACGAACCGCTCAAGTCATTCGTCGAAGAGCAAACCGCCGCCGCCGGCTTTGCGCGGCCTGATGAATATGTTTCCGCCGTGCTCAATGCCGAGCGGCGACGTAAGGCGGAGGATGAACTGGAACAGTTGCTTCTGGAAGGGCTCAACTCTGGGCCGTCGATTGAGGCCAACGAAGAGTTTTGGAACGAAAAGTTGCGTCGGCTTAGAAATGGCGAATTAACGCCGCGACAGCACCATGAACCCGCAGGTCCGCGTCACGCCCACGGCGAATGACGATATTGATGCCTAAGCCGCATACCTCGCTCGCGACAGTGAGCAGACCGCCGCCCGTTTCTACATCATGGTCAAGGAGTCTAGCGATCGAATCGCACGATCTCCAGAACTTGGCGCCCAGGTGTCGATCGGTCGGAACAAGTGTTCGGAGCTTCGGGTATGTCGAGTAATCGATTTCCGGAACCATTTAATTTTTTATCGCCTGGTCGATGATGGGATCGAAGTAGTGCGCGTCTTGCACGGCGCACGCGACTGGCAATCTCTTCTTGACACTTGACCTGCCGGCCCGCGTTGCTGATAAGTTAAGGCTGGTCCTCCCGCCTCCCTTTGCCCGCCTCACGCCATGCCTCAGCTTCGGTTTTCACGGCGATGCCTCGTGCTTTTCGGTCTGGCCTTGTTCATGCTGGGTTCGGCCAGCCCCGTACAGGCCGAGAACTGGCCCGGCTGGCGCGGGCCGCGCGGCGATGGCACCAGCCAGGAGCAGAAAATCCCAACGCAGTGGGATGGCACGACCGGCGACAACATCGCCTGGAAGGTCGAAGTACCGGGCACGGGACATGCCTCGCCGGTCGTCTGGGAAGATCGCATCTTGCTGGCAAGCTGCCTGGAAGAAGAGCAAGATCGCATTCTTCTCTGCCTCGATCGTCGCACGGGCGAGACCCTCTGGCGCAAATCGGTGTTGCAATCGCCGCTGGAAAAGAAACATCACCTGAACAGCTATGCTTCGAGCACGCCGGCCACCGACGGCCGCCAGATTTATGTGACGTTTCTCGAAGCCGGCCAGGCAGGCTCCGCCCAAGGAGCGCGGATGGCTGTGGCCGCCTACGACTTCGAGGGCAATCAGCAATGGCTGGTGCGGCCCGGGCCGTTCTCCAGCGTGCACGGCTATTGCAGTTGCCCGGTGCTGTTTGAAGACAAGGTGATTGTCAATGGCGACCACGACGGCGAGGCGTATCTGGTGGCGCTCGACCGCCGCACGGGCAAGACTCTCTGGAAAGTGCCTCGCGAAAACAAAACCCGCAGCTATTCGACACCGATCATTCGCACCATCGACGGCCGCTGCCAGATGATTTTGTCCGGCTCAAAGTCGGTGGCCAGCTACGATCCGCACGACGGCTCTCGGCACTGGATCGTCGATGGGCCGACCGAGCAGTTTGTGGCGTCGGTGGTTTACAATGAGGGCCTCGTGTTTTTGACGGCGGGTTTTCCGGAGCATCACATTCTGGCCATCCGGCCCGACGGCCACGGCAATGTGACCGACACACACATCGCCTGGCGGACCACCGAAAACACATCATATGTTCCGTCGCCGATCGCGGTCGGCGATTATTTCTTGGTCGTTTCTGACGAAGGCATCGCCAGTTGCTATCGCTCTTACGGACAGCGGGTCTGGAAAAAGCGGTTGGGACCACACTTTAGCGCCAGTCTGGCAGCGGCGGCAGGGCTGGTGTATTTCCTCTCCGACGAGGGAGTGACGACCATCGTTCGCCCGGACGATCAATACCAGCAACTTGCCAAAAACGCCTTGGGCGAAGCCTGCTACGCCTCGCCGGCCATCAGTCAGGGCCAGATCTTTCTGCGCGGCGAAAAGCACCTATACGCGATCGGCAAATAGCTTGACATCGCCGGCAATTTGCCACCCGTGAGTCTCCGGGATGTTAAGATAACGCAGGTAGCTGGAGCAGAGGCTAGCCGATGCCCCGGCTGCGCTTCTCATCGGTTTTGACAATCAAAATGGGTAGCACCATGGCAGAAGGCCTGTAGGGAACGGACTCCGTGCCGTTCCGTGAGGGGCGGCGCGACTTCGCCCCGCCCTTCGGCCCAACGCACCGCAGCGGCGGGACAACGTCGATTGGCGGTTCGCTCCAGCGGCACGGAGTCCGTTCCCTACAGACGCCCAACGTAAGAACTACCGGTTTTGTTCGCCAATGCCGATAAGTGCATCGCTTAGACTCTGCCCAGTCACCGCCTACTACGCAATCCGCACTCAGCAATTCCTCACCCATGTCGCGTCGCCGCTCCGTAGGTTGGCCCATCACGCTGGGCGTGGTGATGATGGTGCTGCTGGTGGCGCTGATCGTCGGTTGGATCTTGCTGGCGCTCAACTCGGTGAGCGTGCTGGCCATCGGCACCACCTTCCTGGTGCTGGTGATGGTGGGCGTGGTGCTCTATCTGACGATCGCCGTCAAGCAAATTAGCCTCAACCAGCGGCAATCGAACTTTATCGACAGCGTCACGCACGAGCTGAAAAGCCCGATCGCGTCGTTGAAGCTTTACTTGCAGACGCTCGGCCGCCGCAGCATGACCGAAGCTCAGCAGGCCGATTTTTACCGCTTCATGCTGGAAGATCTCGACCGGCTCGACACGCTGATCAATCATTTGCTCGACGCCGCGCGGCTCGATCAAACGCCCGCCGACCAGGAGGCGATTGAGGTTCCGCTGGCCGAGGTGCTCGACAATTGCGCCCAAACCGTTTGCCTGCGGCACCGGCTGCCTGCCGACGCGGTGACCGTCAGCGCCACGCCCAGCCGGGTGCGCGCTCGCCCGCTCGACCTGGAAATCGTCTTCCGTAATCTGATTGACAATGCGGTGAAATACTCCGGCCCGCAGCCGCAAGTGAGCGTCGAATCGTGGCCCAACAGCCACGGCAGCGTCATCACGCGCGTCACCGACCAGGGGCCGGGCATTCCGGCCAAGCTGCGGCGAAAGATCTTTGGCCGTTTCGTCCGGCTGGGCAGCGAGTTGGAACGCTCGCAGTCGGGCACCGGCCTGGGACTATATATTGTCCGTACCCTCGTGGGCCGCATGCGTGGTAGAATCAGCGTGCGGGCGCGGGTCCCTCAGCCAGGCACAGTGTTCGAAGTCGAACTGCCCGGCATGCCGTGAGGCGCGAAATGGCAGATCAAAAGCACATCCTGATTGTCGAGGACGAAGCGCACCTAGCGCACGGCATCAAGTTCAACCTCGATGACGAGGGCTATCTCACCAGCATCGCCCCCGACGGTCCCACGGCGTTGCGGCTGATCGACCAACAGCCGGGCATTCACCTGGTGATCCTCGACCTGATGCTGCCCGGCATGAGCGGTTATGCCGTTTGCGAATCGCTGCGTCAGGCGGGCAACCATGTGCCGGTGCTGATGCTCAGCGCCCGCACGCTGGCCGAAGACCGCATTCGCGGCTACGACGTGGGGGCCGACCAATACTTACAAAAGCCGTTCGAGCTCGACGAGCTGCTGGCGATGGTCCGCAACCTGCTCGGGCGCAGCCAGCGCGAAGCTGGCGGCGGGCGGCAGAATGTCTATGAATTCGGCCGCGCCCGGGTCAATTTCGACACGTACGAAGCGACCGTCGGCGATCAGGAGTTGCGGCTGACGCCCATCGAAATGAGCCTGCTGCGTTATTTCATCGAAAACGAGGGACGCGTGCTGAATCGGGCCGAATTGCTCGAGCGGGTCTGGCGGCAGCCGTTCATCGAGACCACTCGCACGATCGACAACTTTGTGATGCGGCTGCGCAAGTATTTTGAGCAAGACCCAACCGAGCCTCGGCATTTTCTGAGCGTGCGCGGCGTGGGCTATCGCTTTGTGCGGGCTGGTGAAGACGCAGCCGCCGATTGATCGCGCCTGGTTCCTTCTGCGTAACGAGACCGCCCTGGATGGATGGACGACGGACCGGCTAATCGCCCGCCGCAGTTGGGTGCTCATTGGGGTACATGCCGGCCTGAATCATGGCGATGCGCTCGCGGTGTTGCAGCACCCGGCGGACAATGTCAGTGGCCGCGCCGCAGATCGCGACGATCGCGAACAGGCCCCACAGATTGACTTGACTGAAGATCGAAAACCATGACCACGCGCCGTTTTGGGCAAACAGGACCATAGCAGACACTCCCACGTGAGGACAGGAAATCGCCGGAACTTACTTCGTTGCCAAATAGGTTTTCTTGGCCGCTTTGCGACGTGCACAGCGAGATGCCAAGATCCTAGGTTCTCTAACCGCGGCGAGAGTTTATTCGCGAACGGAGCGGCGGCTCTTTATTGTTGGTATTTGCTCCAGGAGCCCCGATTTCCGACCGGGGACTTGAGCAGCTTCCGATCTTCCCACACCTGAAACGGATTTACCTAGCAAACACAGCGACCACCCACGACGGAATCACGAAACTTCGCCGACGCCTTGGCCGCCTGCCGACGCTCTCGATTTCCTGGTAGCGAGCGGACAAAGAATAACTTCGACCTACAGATTCCTAGATTCCTCTCGCTCTGGGAGAGGTGGCTGTGGACCGATAGAATTGCCGAAGCGATTCTTCGTCCGCTCCTAGTTTTTGCCATGCGCCGCCCTCGGTTCAGCTTAAAAACACTGCTGTGGTTGATGCTGACGACGGCGCTGGCCTCCGTTGAGGTCCCCCGCCTGTGGAGGGCCGTCTTTCCCTCGTCAGCGGATCATAGTATTCTCAGCCGCCGAAGAGCTCGACGACGACTGGTGCATCGTGTACACCCTGTTTGACGACGGCACCTTCGAACGGCAAAGGGTTCCCACCGATTCCCTCGTGCCGCCGGCCGTCACAGACGATCACTCTGAGGCCGAGCCGGCGCCACGCGAGTTGCCGACTGCCCGGTAGTGATACCCTCGTTTGGTGCTGCCCTGAAAACATGCCTTTCGACGTGACCGGCATAATCCGCTAAACTATCCTCATGCCACGCCCCCAATTCACTTTACGAGCGTTGCTGGTGGCCATGCTGGTCGTGGCCGCGTTTTTTTTGGGCATCCGGTTCGAGCGGCAGCGGCAGCGACGCGAGCGCGAGGCGGAGCTCGCTAGGGAAGCCGAAAGTGCGGCAGTATCAGCCCAGGGGTGGCGGCGGTTGTTGGCGCCCAGCACCGCAGGTCGCTATAAGATGGGCGATGAGCTACTCTTCGACGACGAGCATCGAGAGAAACTCATCCAAGAGCTCGCTGAGCAAGAGAAGAAAATCGACCGGCTCATGCTCCGCTTCAATGCTCTGATGGCCGAAGAGCGCCAAACGGAAGAAGCCAGCGCATTAGACGGGGCGCCGTAAAGGGCGCACCGCTTTAGCCCGCGGCCGCCAGGCGGAATCGGACCCGCTGCCTAATAGCCCACTGCTGGGGGCGCCTCCGGTTGTATCGTTCGACCCAATCGCCTAGAATTTGGTGTTCCCCTCGGGGCGTAGCTCAGCCTGGCTAGAGCGCTACGTTCGGGACGTAGAGGTCGCTGGTTCGAATCCAGTCGCCCCGACTGCCGCTTCGCGGCAATAGAGAGGAGAGTCGAGAGAGTAGTGAGTGGAACGAACTACCCTCCCGACTCTCCTCGGTCTATTCTCTACTTTCCGTTCTCGTCTTTGTGGCAGGATTCCGCCTCATGGCGTAGGCGTGTTGAAGCAACCGCCCGGTAGGATGCCACCCTATGCGCCAGAAATTGGTCACTCCCTGGAAACCGAGCAAGACCCAACTGCTCGCGGCGCGCAACCAGCGCATCCCGGATCTCGCGGCCAAAAACCTCATCGTCCTCTTCGCGGGCATCAACCCCGGCCTCTACACCGCCGCCATCGGCCACCACTTTGGCCGCCCTGGCAACCGCTTCTGGCCCGCGCTTTACGGCGGCGGCTTCACCCCGCGCCTGTTCTCCGCCTTTGAAGAATCGCTGCTGCTCGGCCTCAAGCTAGGCATCACCAACGTCGTTGAGCGCGCCACCGCCCGCGCGGATGAGCTCACCGACGACGAGCTTCGCGCCGGCGGACGGCGCCTCGAAGCCAAAGTCAGGCGCTGGCGCCCGACCGTGGTCGCCTTTGTCGGCATTCGTCCCTACCGCGTCGTCTCGGGTGTTAAACACGCCCGAGTCGGCCTGCAAGAACCGCTTTTCGGCGGCAGCCGCGCTTGGCTGCTTCCCAACCCTAGCGGCCTCAACGCCCACTACCTGCCCGCCGACCTGGCGCAACTCTTCGGAGACCTGCGCGTTTGGGCGATGGCAGAGCACGAGCGCCGCCAACAGAAAAGCCGCCAACAGAAAAGCCGCCAACAGAAAAGCCGCCAACAGAAAAGCAAGGCCATCGAGCACGGCTGATCGTGCTCAGTGTGCCCGAGAAGCCCGGATCGGCGAAGCGGTGCTTGCGGAACCAACGAGGGTTGCCGCGGCCATGCGCGCTGGCGGCGGTGTCGCACACGCAATCCCTTTGGTACGATGTTGGTTGTATCCTTGAACCGTCTAGGTAGGTCGGATGAATCGAGCCTTGCTGGTGATTGACGTGCAGCGTGAATACTTTGATGGGGCCTTCCCGATTCGGTATCCGGTCGGCCATCTCGGTTCGATTCTCGAAGTCATGGGCGCTGGCCAGAAGTCGGGAATTCCTGTCGTGGTGATCCGGCATCATCAGCCGGATCCCGATTCACCGGTCTTCCGTAAGGGAAGCGACCAGTGGCAGTTGCATGACGAAGTCGAATCGAGGCCGCGGGACATTCTGATCGATAAACAGCTCCCCGGCTCCTTCACCAACACTCCGCTGGATGAATTCTTGAAACAACGAAAGGTCGATACGGTGTGCATCGCCGGTTACATGACTCAGATGTGCTGCGATACGACCGCGCGCCAGGCATTTCATCGGGGATACAAGGTCGAGTTTCTGCGAGATGCCACAGGGACTCTCGATGTCCAGAATCAAGCCGGTTCAGTCACCGCCGAACAACTTCACGAGTCGATCCTGGTGGCGCAGCAGATGTTCATCAGCGATGTGATCGACAAGCAGACGTGGTTTCAACGCATTGGTTCAGTTCCTCCACAAACGCCGGTCAGTTTGCGGCATGCGCGGGAGAGTCAATGATCTGGGTCACGCTGCCATGATCGAAGTCAACCGGCGTGAAGCCCGGGCCGATAAAAATGGCCACTCCTTCTCGGATTACAGTGGTTCTCGGATTACAGTGGCCTCTGGGTGGTCGATTTCAATGCGCACGCCCGTATTGAGCTCGACCGTGAAAGGCCTGAACGGTCTGCGACGTATACCGGGCAAAACTTCGATCATCGCAAGACCTGGGCGGATCAGCGGCTGATCGCCGCCCCTGCTGCTTGGTCCAGAGAACCCGCGGTGGCTATAATCGCGGTAGGGAGATGCCTATGCCGTTACGCGATCACTTCCGCCCACCCGTGTCGAAACGCAGTTCGTGTGCCTGTCAATGGTCGACCTGGTCACGACCCGCCAATTCAACTTGTACACAGAGCTGCTGGCATTGCTGAACCGTTGCGACTCAGCGTTCAGCACGCCGTCGCCAACTTATGCAGTGACTTGTCGCAAACGAGAGTTCGGTGGGCAGACGAAATTGGACACTTCGTCATTTCCGCTGGCGGTCGGTCAGCCACTTCCTGTGCTGCCGATTTGGTTGTCGGAAACGCAGACCGTCGCGCTTGACCTGGAAGCGAGCTATGAGTCGACTTGCCGCGTTCTACGCATTTCATGAAGGCCACGCGAGCGATCCTGGCCGGCCCAATTGCCGCCAGCTCGCGCTGGTTGCGCACGTTGGCGACATTCCAAATTTGCACTTCGCCGTATAGGTTTCGCGGTACTCTCGAACCATTTACGTGTAATGTGCTGCGCATCCGTCCCGATGTCGCCGCGGCGTGGAACGATGAAGAGGTTGCCCGCCGCTGGTGGCGGCTACACCCGGGCCGCCGCCACCAAGACGGACGCAGCTCGGGCGTCGTTTCCAACGTGCCATCGGAAGTGTTCCCAGCCTGGCGGCACGGGCCGCCGGCTCCGGCAAGCGCTGGTTGCACGGGGTCTCGGCCAGCCGATTCGCTTTCTCTTAGCCCTACTCACTTCCAGCGGCCGCCCGGCGCGTCTTACGGTGATCGCCTTGCGCATCGTGCGCGAGATTCGGGCGATTCGGTGGTTTGATTGGCTCCCATTCACGGGCGTGGCGCCGCCAGGCGGGGCTGGAATGCGGCGCGGCGCCTTTACCTTGGATCGACTCATGAGGGACGTCCGCGCGTCGTGCAAAGGCGCAGCGCGCTGCGCCTTCTGCCAGCGCTCCGCGATCTTCGCTGGCCCTTAATCGGGCCACGATCCACCCGTGCTCCAGGCGACTGATGCGCGTCTGGCCTCGCCTTCACTCGGCGATTGCAGTCCGACGCGACACGCGTGTCGCACTGCCGCAGGTACCTTACAACGGAAAATCAGGCGGGTGCCACACTACTTGACGCTTGGCATTCGCCGCGAGAGGAGAACCGGCCTCGCGCGCAGGGGACCGAAAATGACATGCGATGCGCATACGCGCCGCGCGCGGCGTGTCTGTCCGGCCTACCTCACTGTGCGACAGGGCCTTGGCAATTCGCGCCGCGCGCGGCCCTGTTTGCGTTGCATCTGCGCCTCATGCCGCGGGCTAATCGCCGTGCCACTTTGCGCCGCGCGCGGCGCAACCGCCACGCCGCTCCCTTTCAAAAGGCGCAGCGCGCTGCGCCAATGGCGAGGCAAATGCGCCGCGCGCGGCGCAACCGCCATCGCACCCCTCCTGTGGGTGAAATCGCAAGTCCTTGCCCTTAAAGCGGTTGCGTTTCCGATTCCAGGAAAATGTTGCGGCATTTGTTTGATCGACTCGCGCGGAGTCCTTGAAAGTGCTTTCCGACCTGTTGCACTTGCTCCACCACAACGCCTCGCGCAACAATAAGCCTTGCCCAGAAAGGATGGATGTCTTTGTCCCTTTTGTCCCTCCGGTCACATCAGCCTTACCGCGGGCGTGGGTACCTGCCCTATTCGGTACTTGATGCTGTAAGAAAAATAGGCTATGATTCCTTACATGAATGGCAGGACGAAATCACCACAAACCGTTGATTCAAATATAGTTGCGGCAATTCGCAGCCGCGGGCGTGGTTCCGTCTTTGTTCCGGCAGATTTCCTCGACATCGCCAGCCGCGAGGCCGTTGACGTTGCGCTCCACCGGTTGGTCCGCCAGGGGACCATCCGGCGCCTTGCTCGCGGGGTATACGATTTCCCGAAAGAGCACCCGGCGCTCGGGCTTCTCGCGCCGTCTGCCGAAGCGGTGGCACGTGCGCTGGCCGGCCGCGACCGCACGCGTTTGCAACCAGCGGGCGCGTATGCGGCAAACTCGCTGGGCCTTTCCGAGCAGGTGCCGGCCAAGGCGGTATTCCTCACAGACGGTCCAAGCCGGACGGTGAAGATCGGCCCGATCACGATTCAGCTCCGCCGGACGACGCCGAAGAATATGGAAGCGGCCGGCCGGTTGAGCGGCCTCTTGATTCAGGCGCTGCGTGAACTGGGCCAGGAGCATGTGACTCGTGAACGGCGAGATCACTTGAAGCGGACGCTTCCAGCCAACGAGCGGCGGGCGCTACTCAAAGATTTGCGGCTCGCCCCGGCCTGGATGCACCCCATTTTTCGGGAGCTCGCCGAGGAGAACGCATGAAGCTCGGCTTTCTTGAGCTGCATGCCGACGAACGCCGTCTGTACATCGAGCAGGCGGCGGTCCGGCGCAACGTCTCTCCTGTGTTCCTCGAGAAAGACTTCTGGGTATGCTGGCTGCTAGGCATCCTGTTCGAGTCCGAGTTTGCAGGCAGCCTGGTGTTCAAAGGCGGTACATCGCTGTCGAAAGTGTTCAGCGTGATTGACCGATTCTCGGAAGACATCGACCTGTCGCTGTCGCCCGCGTTCCTGAAGCTGCCGCAAGCCGGCACAAGCCGCAACCAGGCGAACAAATGGATGACGCGGGCAGAAGCGGCCTGCGGCGCGGCCGTGCGGGACCGGATAGGGCCAGCGATGGAAGCGGCGGTGTCAAAGGTGCTGGAAAAGGCCGAGAGACCATGGTTCGAGTACCTGGCAGACCCACACACGAACTCTCCGGTGCTTCTGTTTCACTACCCATCGTCGCAGCCGGCGGGATTCGATTATCTCAAACGCTCGGTCAAGCTGGAATTCGGCTCCCTCACGGATCAGCAGCCTGTCGGCCGTCATCCAGTGCGGCCGTGGATTGCCGATGTCCTGCCCGATGCCTTCTCTGATTGGCGTTGCGAAGTTGTCGCACTGGAAGTGGAGCGCAGTTTTTGGGAGAAGGCGACGATCCTCCACACCGAATACCACCGGCCGGCCGACAAGCCAATGCCGGACAGGTTTTCCCGCCATTATGCTGACGTGGCAGCGATGGCAAAGCATCCTCTAGCGGCCACGGCCATCGACCAACATGACCTGCGTCATCGGGTCGTCGGGTGGAAAAGCCAGTTCTTCGGCAGCTCATGGGCGAATTACGCGCAGGCCAAACCAGGGACGTTCCGCCTAGTGCCCCAGGTGGAACGGCTGCCTGCGCTTCGTCGCGATTACCAGGCGATGCGGGATATGTATTTGAGCGACCCGGCCAGCTTCAACGACGTTCTCGCAACGCTCGCTCATCTGGAGAAGCGAGTCAACGGCATCACAGAAGGCTAACTCATGCAGGCCAGCTTCGGATGGACGCTGCTATCACACGAGGCCCTCCGGCGAGCGGAAAAGCAACTCCGCGATGCCGCTGACGGTGTTCGTGACGAGGTTGGCTTTCTCTCGCTTCATCAGGCATATGCAGATCGATTCTTCCCTGGGACATCGGTTCTGCACACCCGGCTACGATACGTCCTCTTTGTCCCTTGGCTGTACGACAAGGTAGCCCAACAGCGAGATCGGCAGCGCATCTCCGCAGCGGTCGAAAAGCAGGAGATAATCCTCGCCGGTCGTCTTAAAGCGGCAGGCGAACTTGGGGTGATAGGCGGTCTTCGCTATCCCCAGCCGACCACCCAGCCCCCGACGATGGTTTACTGGTCAGCCCTGGCAGCATGGCGCATTCTCCGCCCTGACGGCAACGGCACAATTCCATCCCGCCAGAAGGTCCACCGTGTCATTGCGAGAATGCCGGCTCGCCAGCAAGTTCATGACGACGACAAGCAACTGCTCGTGGAAGACGAGCCATTGTTCCATTCCGTTCCCGATCCGCCTGCCGCGTGGCACGATCCGGCGCAGCGGCTGGATTTCCAACTGACCGCAGGCGAGAAACGGTTCCTTCGCAGTTGCTTCCTGTCGGTAGCTCGCCCAGGCAGTGGAGGATTGCCATCGCTCCTGGCCCGCCTGGTTGAGCAAGGCATCGAGATCACGGATCGTGTGGAGCTATGGTCTCCAAAGGTCAGGGCAGCAGCAGACCAGTCTGACCGGGAAGCACTGCTTCGTTCCAAACAGGCGGCGGCCCTCGCCGCGATTGGCAGGGGCATCTACGCGGCACTGGTTGAGACGCTACGAGAGAAGCATGACGGCCTGCCGACGGAAGACCTTCATCGCAAGAACCTGGACGGTATCTGCGACGAATTCGCGGATGATGCCCTCGCCCTCGACGTTGACGCAATCGCCCTGGATGCACCTTTGATTCCCATTGGCATTCTTGGCGTACTACGGGAGACGCAACACTGGCTTCGCAACCGCACAGAGTTGAATTCGCTTTACGACGTGTATCAGATTGCCGAATCCCGCCGCAAGGGGCGGCGGGCACGGCTCACGAAGAGCCTCGCCGGGCGGGAGAAGCGTGCGGAATGGTTGCCCGATCAACATCCTCTGGCAACGCCCCTACACTACCGGTGGGATAACGTGCGGCAATTGCTCATGGATTTGCAGGGGGCACCATGAGCACACGGCGTTGGTCGAACGTGTCGTACCTGGATGCAATCCGCCCCGATCCTGGTTGGCGAACAGAATACGCACTGCTCGCGACTTACTCCGCCGACTTGGTGGCGCTGGTCGCCGCCCTCCTCGCGCTTGCGGGCCTGGATGATGACCGGGGATCGGGGAGCAAAGTCGATTTTGCCAATGCCGTGGATGCCTTGGCAGACCGGGTGCGCCTTGTCGCCCAGGCGGGGCGGTTGATCGCCCCTCCGAAGACTCCCAAAATACTTGCGATTCTCGACCGCTATGTCCGTGAAGTGAGTCTCCACGAATCCGTAGCGTCGTGGCATCCCAAAGTAGCGCTGACGAAGCAGGTCGCCGAAGATGGAAGTGCCTCCCAATGGCGGCTCTGGGTGGGCAGCCGAAACCTTACGCGGGACCTCTCCTGGGATGTCGGCGTAACACTGATTGGCCGGGTTGGCGGTTCAGGAAGCGACACCCCCGGAATCGCTGAACTAGGTTCAACACTTGCGCAACACGCGAAGCTGCCCAGCGTCTCAGGCAGCAAGATCAAGTCGGAACTCCGGCACGTTCGCTGGGATGCCCCACCCGGTTGCACCTTGAAGAGTCTCCGCCTGCTGACCGGAGAGGAAGGTCGTACCGTCCCGCCGGAACCGCCGCGGGTACAGAGGCTCGTCGTCGTCAGCCCTTTCCTTGACGGCACCATTATTGAAGCACTCGGAAAGTGGGGCGATGCACAAGCGAGCCGTACGCTGGTTTCGACGCGATCCGAGTTAGCCAAGCTGGCCGCCCAGGCAGGCAAGCCCTTGGCTGCATTCAGCGACCTGCTGTTTCTCGATACGCCCGCGCCCGATGATCTGGCCGAATCCGATGCCGCGGAGCGGGAAAACGCCGCCGCGCAGGACGAAGAACCTGAACCGCGCGGTCTGCACGCTAAGCTGCTTTATGCGGAGGGTTCGAGCGGAAGGCTGATTTGGATAGGAAGCGCAAACGCAACCCGGCGGGGATGGGTCGGGCCGAACAGCGAAGTGATTGCCGAGATCGAGGTCACCCCCGATGTTGCTGCGGGACTTGATGATTTCGTGAAGTCGGCAACGACCATCCGGCACGACGGGCTAGGCGGCCCCGTTGAGCCGGATGAAATAGAGGAGCGGCTTGAGGAGGCAAGAAAACACGTTGCCGGTTCCTGGGCCGTCACACAGCGGCTCGACGACACGGGACCAACGCTGGTGAGTACCACTGACCCGAACCCGCCGGATACCGGCATCGAATTGTCCGCCGGCCTGCTCGGCGCCGCTCAGATTCACTGGCCGAGGGGAACCACGGCCTTGCCGTTACCGCGAGTTGCTCAAGGCGATGTGACGGAACTCGTAGTGTGCCGGCTGGCGATTGGCGGGGCCAGTGTGTCATGGCTCCAGCGCGCACAGATTGACCCGCCACCCGGAGAAGAGAGGGATCGGCAAGCGCTGGCCCGCTATCTTGATCCGCGGACATTCCTGCTATGGATCAGGTCGTTGTTGACAGGAGAACCCTGCGGAGACGGCGGAGGCGACTGGGACGACCAGGCGGATTCACATTCTCGTAAGGCATTGCAGAAGTCTGGCCCAACCTGGTGGGCGCCTACCATTGAGGAGGTGCTCAAGTCTTGGAACCGTGATCCGTCCAGCCTCACCCTCATCGACAAGAAAGTTCGGCAATACCTGAAGCTCTACGAGCAGCAGGCGGACTCGGAACTCACCCCGGAAGAGCGAAAGGTCGTCGCCGATTTTTGTGCGACGTGGCAGGTTGTCTGCCGCTCTCTCCTTATGGAGGGGCAACGATGACCCCGCTCAAGCCCTTTCAAGAAGCGACCGTGCGATCCGTGCTGGCGGCGTTTCGCATACGAAAGCGCGCGCGACGTTTTCTGGTTGCCGATGAAGTCGGCCTTGGAAAGACGGTGGTTGCCCAGCACGTCGTGCGGCAGATGGCTGAAGGCTTGGGCCGCCCGCTGGTCGTGTTCTACATGTGCAGCAACCTGGCGATTGCACGGCAGAATCGCCGGAAACTACTGGAGATTCTCCCGGCGACAGAACGCGGGGAAGCAGACTGCCCCATTGATCGCCTGTCCCTTCTTCCGGCCAGCGAACGTCCCACGCACAAGACATTCCATCTGTATTCGCTCACGCCAGATACGTCCATTCCCATTCGCAAAAGGCATCGGCGCGATGGGAGGCAGGAAGAACGGGCGCTCGTCCATGCGCTCGTGGAGCAGGTGTGGCCGAAGCTCTTCGACGAATGGGGCAAGGATGTGTTCCAGGGCAGCGCGTCGGTGAACTGGAAATACAACGTCAAGGCGCAAAGGAACAAGGCAACCAAAATTGCTTTACGCGAGGCATTCAAGCTATCCGTCAGGCAAGAATTCAACCTGGCCCCCTACCAACAACTCCTGCCCGAACTTCGTGCGCGGTACGACAGAGGCGAGTTGGACGGGCTGGAGTTGATCTCGCATCTTCGCAACGCGCTCGCGGCAAGCGCAGTTGAAGAAGTGAAGCCCGATCTCGTGATCTTTGATGAGTTCCAGCGATTCCGTGACTTGATTGAACCGCAACAGGATGAGGCCGCCCAGCGGGTTATCGGACGCCTTCGCGGTGACGAATCTGAGAATCCGCCCGCACTGCTTCTGCTGTCGGCAACTCCCTACCGCATGTTTACTCGGCGATGGGAGGAAAGTGCAGGCACGTCGCATCGCGCCGAATTCTTCGAATTAGTGGAGTTTCTGTACGGAGGGGACGTCGAGGCCAAACGGAAACGCAAGCACGCGGAGGAAGCGTTTTTAAAGCTGGAAACCGAGCTCCGCAAGGGCGAGCCTACCTCGGCAGACGCGCAAGCGGCCCGAGCGGAAGTTGAGAACCTCCTCTGTCCAGTCATCTCGCGGACGGAACGGGCCTCGCATGACGACGGATGGGACCATTTCGAGACACAACCGGTGCAAGCACCTGTGGCACCCGAAGACTTGACCATCTTCAAGCACCTGTCCCGCAGCTTTGATGACAGCCACCGCCCGAACGCGGTGCCGTATTGGACTTCCATACCTCTGCCGATGCAGACGATGGGCAACCACTACCTCGCCTGGAAATCGGCGACGACAGCGGATGCGAACGGAACGCCGCTCCTCAGCGAAGCAATGCGGGATCGTTTTGAAATCCCGGACGTGTGGCCACATCCCCGCCTCCGGGCGCTTCAAGCGCTTGCGCCTGCAAGCGAATTAGCAATTCCTTGGCTATCGCCTACGGCAGCATGGTGGCCGCTACGCGGAACCTGGAAGAATCAAGAACAGCCGTTGCGGAAACTGCTGGTGTTCAGCCGCTTTCGTGCAGTTCCCCAAGCCATCGCGGCGACGTTGAGCTTCAACCTCGAAGCCGAACGGCTTGGCAGGAACAACAGGAACAAGATGGCCTACGAGGACGTGTCGCGTCGCAAACTGCTCTCCGCCACGGAGCGACATCCGTTGCTGGGGCTGTTTCATCCCTCCCCTTTTCTCGTTAAAGCAACCGACCCTCTCGAAGCCAGAAGCTGCGATTTTCGCGTCATCCGGCGCGAGGTGCGCCGCCAACTGAAGAAGGCGATTTCGTGCTTGGACATTACCATCCGCGAGGATGCCCCTTCCCTGCCGGTTTGGAAAATACTGGCCCGCGTGGAGTGTCAGGCGGGAAACTGGTGGTGGGTATCGTCCGGATGGTGGAATCTCCGCCGTGAAATCGCCACTGGCGAACACGACGCAGGGCTTGCGCAGCTCTTGACGGATTGGGATGAGGAGGCCGAACGCTCGCTCGACTCGATCAAGGCAGCCAACTTCGAGCTGCTGGTGGACTACGCGCTCGGGTCACCAGGGGTTGCCGTCGGTAGGGCATTGCTGCGCCACTGGCCCGGCGCGGTTGACGAGGATGGTTTTGCCAGTACTCTGTCCGCCACTTGGAACGGGCTGCGAAACTACCTCGACCAGCGGTGTTTCTACTCCCTGATTCGCAAGAGCAACGAATACTACACGGATGCGATTCTCCGGGCCGTGGTTGAGGGGAACCTTGAAGCGGTCTTGGACGAGCATCTCTGGCTGATTTCGCAGTTACAGAGCTTGAGCGAGGCCGAACTCGCCCACGAACTCCGCGATGGCCTCACGATCAAGAGCGGCCGGTTCTCCTTCCACCCGCTCCACGGCAACCGCGACAACACCTTCTCTCTACGTTGTCACGTCGCCTTGCCCTTTGTTCAGTCCAGAGCCAGCGCGCTCGAAGGCGGGGAAAAGCCGATCCGCACGGACGAGATGCGCCGTGCTTTCAACACGCCGTTCTGGCCCTATATCTTGGCGACGACCTCCGTGGGACAGGAAGGACTCGATTTCCATGCTTGGTGTGACACGCTCGTCCACTGGGATTTGTGCCGGAACCCGGTTGACCTGGAGCAGCGCGAAGGGAGGATTCAGAGGTTCGGCGGCTTGTCGGTTCGGCGCGCCATCGCCCGAGCGGTTGGGCAAGAAGCCCTGGCGGAACGACTCCAGGGGGAAAGCCCGTGGGCGAGGATTGCGGCGATTGCCAACGAAACCATGACGGATGAATCCGGCCTCGCGCCCTGGTGGGTCTGCAAGGATGGCAAGGTCACGCGCTACGTTTTCGATGTGCCGACGAGCGAGCAGAAGCACTGGCTGCAATGGATGAAGGAACAGCGGTTACTCTACCGCCTTGCCTTGGGGCAGCCCAACCAGGAGGACTTAATCGAGATACTGTCAGGCAAGGCCGGAGTGACCCCGGAAACAATCCGGCACGCGGTGGTCAACCTCTCCCCTTGGTTCCGCAAGCCTGGTTGAGATTTCGCCTGTGGCCATAAGTTTATGGTGACTACGGCTTTTCGTGGTCCAACCGGCGCCGCAACTGGCGTTCGCAGCCCCGGACGCCGGCGACAAAGGTCAATTGCCAGCCGGGGGCAGCGAGCCTGTTGCGATCCAGCATAGGAGGCGATGCTGTCCGGAAGACGAGAAGCCGGCTCACAGACTAAGGCGCAATCCAAATCCGCTAACCTTTTCCGGCTTGAAACCGCCGCCGCAGACCAGCCTCCCAGCCCAGAACCCTCGGCCAGAAAAAGTTCTGACGGCGTCCTGTCGCCCCGACTTTTTCAGAAATGAGCCCTTCGATGAAGTCGTCGAAGGGCTTTTCTTATCTACCGGCCAGTCGTCTGTTATAATCGTTCGCGGCGCGATTTGTTTCCCGTGTTGCTCTTGGTTTCGGCCGCCAACCGTGCGAGAACTCATTCAACGATTTGCAGCGATGCGTCGCAACCATCCGGCGTGGCTGCTGCTGGCTTCGCCGCGTGGTCCGTTGATGTTGGCCAGCTTGAAAACGCTTCTGGAAGCTCACCCCAACGGAATCGAATTCGAGGACGCGGTCGAGCAATTGGCGACGGTGTTTGCCGACAACGCCAACGACAGCGATTATGAATTGGACGATGACCATCCGCTGGCCGCCCGGCGCGAACTCCGACTGTGGCTCAAACGCGGCCTGATCGTCGAACGCAACGGCCAGGTGCTGGCGACCGACGCTTTGCAACGATCGTTGCAGTTTCTCGATTTGATTCAAGAGAAGACCATGACCTCGACCGCGTCGCGACTGGCGACGGTGCAACGCGCGATCGAAACCCTGGAAGCGCAATTGAATCGCAGTCAGGCCGAACGCGAAGAATCGCTCACGGCGAGAATCGAAGCACTCAACAAGGAATTGACCGCCGTCCGAGCGGGCGAGTTCGAGGTGCTCGACGGTCCGCAAGCCGAGGAGGGCATCCGAGAGGTCTATCAACTGGCAATCAGTTTGCAGGCCGATTTCCGCCGCGTCGAAGACTCGTACCGCGAAGCCGATCGCCTGCTGCGGCAGCGGATTATCGGCGAGAAACAGAACCGCGGTCAAATCGTCGATGAGCTGCTGAGCGGCCATGAGGCGCTCATCCAGACGAGCGAAGGGCAGGTGTTCGAGGGCTTTTACTCGCAACTGGTAAAGACGACGGAGATCGACGAAATGAAGTCGCGGCTCCGTGCGATCCTCGCCAATAACAACACCGACAAAGCGCTCCAGCGGAAGCAGAAGACCGATCTGCGGCAACTCGTATCGCGATTGGTGGGGGAATCGGAACGAGTCATTCAAGCGCGCGCGAAGAGCGAGCGCGACGTGCGAGGGTTTCTCAAGTCCGGACTTGCCGATGAACACATGCGAGTCGGGGCGATCTTGCAGGACATCTTTCAAGCCGCGCTGGAAGTCGATTGGCAGTCACCAGCAGTACGACGCCGTCCTGGCCCGCTTCCGCCCCTCGCCATGTCCCAAAGCAGTCTGCCGCTGGTCGAAAGACTGCTCGTGAAGCAGTTCGAGCAACTCGGCAATGGCGAGCTCGATTTGACGGTCTCCGAGGCCGATCCGGCGGCAATGGATCAAGAACTACGGCAGGCATTGCAAGCGTTGAACCGGGCACGACTTTTTGAAGCGACCGTTGCTCAGCTCCAAGCCTCCGGCAAGCCGCTTACGCTCGGCGAGCTTGCCAAAGCGCTGCCTCCGACGCACGACTTGGAGACGCTGGCCTATTGGCTGGCAATGGCCCGCCAGGCCGGTATCGCCATTGACGAACAAACGGAATCGTTCGACCTGAGAGACGACAGTGACGGTTGGACGCGCTTTCGCGTCCCGGTCCTTGGCTTGGACTACGAATCCGTCAGAGAGCTGCAACCGGAAGACCTCGAATGAAGAACGTATTCGACCGCATGGTCACGGAGGACGAAGATGCTCTCGAACCGGCCCTTGACCGCGCCGCCCAGCCGTCCGTGAACGGGGTCGCCCAGCCGTCCACGAACGGACATGCCCTCGCCGACGCCGAGGAAAGCGCCGTTCAAACTTCGGCCGACGTCAAGGAGATCACCCAAGAGTTACTCAAACACGGGTACATCGAAGAGACGCCAGGCTCGAATCTATTTCGCCGCACCATGACGCACGAGCGCGAAGTATCCGCCGCCCTTGAACCGCTCGATCTCGTGTTGCGCCTTGACTCGCATCGTGGTGTCGCATTCCTGGCTGTTGCGCAAGCCGCCACACAATACGCCGGCAGCGACGAAGCTTGGGCGCATCCCTTGGTTCGCAGGCAGCGGCTCACGCTCGAACAGTCGTTGTTGATCGCGCTGCTTCGCCAGGCGTTCGTGATGCACGAGCAGGAATCGGGCGTGGGGCAAAGCGCGGCAACGATCGCAGTCGATGAACTGTTGCCGCAGTTTATGGCATATGCCGAAGATTCCGGCAGCGATGCCAAAAACGAGAGCCGCTTGTTAAGCCTCTTGGACCAACTAAAGACTCATGGAATTGTGTCCGAGGTCGACAAGAGAAATGAAGTGGTCATTCGCCCGCTGATTGCCCATGTGGCGAATCCCGACTCGCTCGCGGCATTGCTCGCGGTTCTCAAGCATCAACGCCACAACCTGGATGCATCGCGTGAGTAGACTAACGCTGGATCGTCAGTTGCCATTGGCCCCGGTCAACGACGGCCTGGCAACGAAAGATGTGTCGTACTTGCTCCAGCAGTTGGAGGTGTTCAACTGGGGGCCGTTTTGCGGCTTGCACCGAGCCGTCTTCGACTCGGCGGGAACGGCCATCATTGGGCCCACCGGCAGCGGCAAGACGACGCTGATCGACGCACTAATGACCCTGCTGGTGGCGCAGCCGCGGTACAATCTCGCCTCGACGGGCGGGCACGAGAGCGATCGCACGTTGATTTCGTATGTTCGCGGCGTCCTGGGCGGCGACGCCTCCAACGGCCGCGAGGAGGTGATGCGGCCCGGTAAGACGATGACGGGCATCTGCGCCACCTATCGCGGCGGCGAACAGCTCATTCGCCTGGGGGGCCTGCTTTGGACGGAAGGCGCCAGCAACGCCCCCGACGACCTGAAGCGACGCTGGTTGTTCTCACTGGCGGAAGACCAGTCGCTGGAACATTGGCTGCGCTTGCTGCACGACGATGGAATCCGCGACCTGATGCGGAGGGGCCGCGAAACGGCCAATTTGCAGATCTTCGACAGCAAAAAAGCGTACCTGGCGCGGGTTCGCAAGTTCTTCGACGTGGGCGAGAACGCGTTCACGCTGCTGAATCGGGCGGCGGGCTTGAAACAGCTCAACAGCATCGACGAGGTCTTTCGCGAGCTCGTCTTGGACGACCGTTCCGCCTTCGATCGCGCGCTGGAAGTGGCCGGCGAATTTGACAATTTGGCGGCCATTCACGCCGAATTGGAAACGGCGCGCAAGCAGCACGAGTCACTCGTTCCGGTTGCCGAAGAGCATCAAAGACTGCTGAACGCTCGGAAGAAAGTCGAGCGTTTCCGGACTTTGAAACGGATCGTCCCCATCTGGTTTGCGATCATCGGTCGAGAGAAATGGTCGGAAGTGATTGCGCAGCTTTCCACGAGCCGGGAAGCACTCGAAACGGAAATAGCGAAGGAGCGCGAGAAAGCCAAGGCCTGCGCGGCCCGCGTCGATACCCTGCGGCAACGGTATCTCGAGCTCGGGGGCGACGTGATCGGCGAGCTGGAAAAGACCATCGCGATTCAAAGAGAGCGCGTTCAAGAAAAGTCGAAGCATGCCGCACTCTATCGGAACCTGCTCAAGCCATTCCAATTGAGCGATGAGCTTAGCGCCGAGGCGCTCCGCCGCAATCAAGCGCTGCTAGCCGATCGCCGCGAAGAAACGCAGAAACTTCATGACCGCCAACACGAAACGACGCTGGCCGCGCTTTCGCAGCAGCGCGAGTTGGAACTCTCGCTTCAGGACACGGAGGCGACGTTGCGGAGAGTCCAAGAGCGGCCGGGCTCCAACATCCCGCCGCGGTTTCAGGATTTCCGCGCCGAGTTGGCCGCGGAGCTTTCGCTGCGAGAAAGCGACCTGCCGTTTCTCGCCGAACTGGTGGAGGTCAGGCCGGACGAGTCAGCGTGGCGCGGGGCGATCGAGCGGGCGATCGGTTCCGAACGCCTCCGAGTGCTCGTTCCGGACGACTCCATCGACGCGGCCTTGCGATGGGTGAACGATCGCGACAACCAGCTCCATGTGCGCTTGCTCCGAGCGCGGAAAGATCGGGATTCCGCGGAATTCTTCGCCGACGGCTATACGCGCAAATTGAACTTCAAGCCCCACGCTTTGGCCGCCGCAGCGAAAGCCCTTTTGGCCGGGCGCGACCTGCACTGCGTGTCGTCGCCCGCCGCCTTGAAAAACACCGAGCACGCTTTGACCATTCAAGGTTTGATGTCCGGGCGGCAGGGAAAGTTTGAAAAGCAGGATCAACGTCGACTCGATCAGGACTGGATGACCGGCTTCGACAACAAGGATCAGCTTGAAACCTTAACGAGTCAATGGGAAGCGGTGCGGAAGTCGCTTGAGCAAAGCGGCGCCGCGGCGCAGGTGCATCGCAAGGAGTTGACGCTGCTTGCTGAGCGGCTAACGGTCATTGACCAAATTGCCCGGCTCGAGTTTTCGGAAATTGACCTGCCGGGCGCCGAGGCCGAGTTGGCGCAATCGGAAGAGCGGCTCGCGGCGCTGCTTGACCCGAATTCGGACGCAAGCCAGGCAAAGGCGCTCTACGAAGCAGAGAATCGCGCGTTGGAATTGATGCGCGAGGACATCAGCCAACGACAAAACGAAATCGCGGTGCTCGAATCGCGGCAAGATCAGGCAGGACAAGAACGCGGCAAGGCGGACGAGCGGATCGGCGCCGGGTTGTCCGATGAGGAAACATCGCTTGGAAAGGCGCACTTGACCGTTTCGCCCGACGTGGCGGCGCAGCGATTGGACGTCGAGGAACGCCGCCTGACAACGGATGTTGAGATTAAACTCAACAAGCACGTCGACGCCGTCAAGGCCATCGAGTTGGACCTGGTGCGTCTCATGGGAAAAGCTCGCCAGGTCGACACGGGGGCGCTGGCGGACACGGGATCGGAAATGGACGATATTCCGGCCTACCTGGAACGGCTGCGCGTTTTGAACGAAGAAGCGTTGCCCGAAAAGCGCACCAGGTTCCTCGAGTATCTGAACCGTTCGTCGGATCAAGGCGTGACCCAATTGCTGGCCGGCATCCATGAAGAAGTCGATGCCATCGAGCAGCGCATCGGGGAATTGAATCAGACCTTGGTCAAGGTCGATTTTCGATTGGGCCGCTATCTGCAATTGCAGCCGCAGCGCATCAGGGACGAACGCCTCAGAACGCTCGACGCGGCCGTCCGCAAGGTGCGCACGGCGGCCTTAAAAGACGACGGCGGGGAGAGCCACTATAAGGCCCTGCAGGAAATGGTAGGCATTCTTCGCGAGGCCGGCGAAAAACGCCAGTTGCAGGGATCCAAGGCGCTGCTCGACCCCCGCTTCCGTTTGCAGTTCTTTGTCGTCGAAGTCGATCGGCAGACACAGGGCCGCTCGCCGCCGCGTACCGGGTCGCAAAGCGGCAGCGGCGGCGAGAAAGAACTGATGGCAAGTCACATCTTGACCGCGTCTCTGAGTTACGCGCTCTGTCCGTCGGAAGCAAATCGGCCGCTCTACGGCACGGTCGTCTTGGATGAAGCCTTCTCGAAGAGCTCGCCCTCGGCGGCCGCGCGCATCATCGAGGCCCTGCGAATCTTTTGCCTGCACCCCATCTTTGTAACGCCCAACAAGGAAATCAGCTTGCTCAAGCAGCATACGCAAAAGGTCATCTGCGTGCAGCGGCCCGGCAAGGAAGCCAGCCTGGCCTCGATCTCCTGGGAAACGCTGGAAGAACTCGTGCGCCCGCAATGAAGTCGCCGGCTGAAATACGCGTGATGCTCCGGCGCCAATGGGAAAACGCCGCGCGCAGAGAAGCTCGCCTCCTGGGAGGCAAAGAGGCCTGGCCGGTTCTCGTTTCCATCGGGCGTCCTTCGGCAAAGAGGCTCAACGCGGACCTCGATTCCGTCAAACGCCACATTGCCGCTTGGAGGCAGGTGCGAGTCGGAAAGGTAATCTGGGAATCTGTCCGCTATCGCGCAACGTCGGACGCGGTTGAAATCCCGGCGCAATGGTGTCTGCGAATGCCGAGCGAATGGCTGGAAGCGTGTTCCGACGCGGCGATGCGGCAAGAGTTCGACGCGCTGGCGAGTTTCGTCGAGCATGTCGACTCCGCATTTCATTCGCTGCTTGTTCGCAAGCGGTCACTGTGGCGAGGCAAGCCGATCGCCGAAGTTGTCCAGGCGGCGCGCCTCTCCCTGGCGCTGGAACCCAACTGCGCGCAAGGACGGCCATTGCGAATGCTGTCAAACCAAGGAAACGATACAAAATTCTTCGAGCGCAGCGCGCCGTTGGTCACCGCGCTGCTCGATGAGCGGTTCGACGGCGAAGTGAGCCGCATGGGGTTGGAGAACTTTCTTGGGGCTTTTGTCGACGGCGAACATTGGCTGCTGCTGATGGATCTGGACGGATCGCTGCTTCCCTTTAAAAAAGCTCGTGTTCGCAGTTCCGAACTCCGCGAGGCGGCGCTGCCCGGCACGCGGCTGTTGCTCGTCGAAAACGAAAGCTGCCAGCATCAGCTTCCTGTCTTATCGCAGACGATTGCGGTGCTCGGCAGCGGATTTGACTTGGCGTGGCTTGAAGGAGACGGGCCGTCCGGGAAGCAGGTCGCCTATTGGGGCGACATCGATACGTGGGGCTTGCAACTTCTTGCCAGAGCAAGGAAAGCGATCCGAAATCTGCACCCGCTCCTGATGACTTCGGAGGTTTATGAGCAATTCGCCCATTTGGCGGTGGCCGAGCCCGTTGTCGCGGGCGCCGAACCGCCTGTCGATTTAAGCCCGGCTGAGCAGCGCCTCTATCGACAACTGCTCGAAGCACCCCGCGGACGACTTGAGCAAGAGTTCCTGCCAGAAGACTTGTGCCGGACGACCATTCAGAATTGGGCAGGCGATTGTTAAAGCGTGCTCGTCATTCACGATTCCGGTAGCGCGCGTTGCAATACTCCCTTCGCCCATTCCTGCTGATCGGGACGTAGGGGCGGCACTGGGGTGTCTGCCTGGTAGCTCACTTCGCGGGCGTAAGGTGTTCCAGAAAGGGGGCCATGCTCGGAAAGGGGGAAGATATCGCTATTCTCCTCTCGAATGTGAAGGTGCGCGACGGCTTCGATCTGCGGAGCGGGCGCTCACCAGGTCAGACGCAGCCGACGGCTGGCGTCGTTATACGTCGCCTCGAGCTCGACCGGAACGCAGACATCGCCTCTCAAATAAAGCGGGAGCGTCGGCAGAGGTTGCCCTAGAAAAAGCTCCGTCGGCCATATATCGACGACGTCGGCCGACTCGCGGCGAACCGGCCGATAACCAACGGCGTAGAGCGATTCCGCACGGCCGAAGTGGAAGCTCGGGCCGCACTGCATCAAGTCGACAAGATCATTGTGCAGGTTTCCATGGCAGTTGGTAACGACGTTCAAGAGAATGAGGCTCACGCCTTCATAGAGGTAGTTGGCGCACTTGGCGGCAAAAGCCCGCCGCTCTTCGGCGCGGTCTTTGTTGCCCGGGCTGGCGAGCTCGATCGCGCCGACGAGAACTGCGCCGCCTTCGTTGCGGAACACCCGCACGCGAAACGCCCCTGGAAATACGCAGGGCATCGAGAGCGCCGCCGGGGGAGCGTTCCAGACGCGCGTCGGGAGCATGGCCGTGGCCAGCCCCCCGCCGGCTGTCCGCTCGCCGGGCGATTCAAAGGTCGCCACGTCGATTTCTACCCGCCCGCTGGCGTGCGTTTCAGGCTCGGCGAAATAGTCCGGCGGCAAGAGATCGGCGTTCAACGCGTCGGCAATTGCATTGGCCCAACGCGAGTGAAACGTCGTCGCGAACCTCATTTCATTTTAGACCGCCAGCCCCGACCGACGCAACGCATTCACCCGACGGTCATCCCCTCAATCGAACTCCACGAAATACCGAAGCAACGTGGTCGTGACCGGCCCGATTTCCATTCCCGTCCGCCGCTCACCCGGTTTCCCGAATATGTCTTCCGCAGGCAGGTCGTCGCCGTGTTTTTCAATTCTGCCCTGGCGAACTTCGGTTGCGTACCAGCGTCCACTCGGCGACTGCTGAACTTGGTCGATGATCTGGGTCACATTGTCCCAGGCTTGATTCCGCGAGAAGTGCATCTCCTGCCTGAGCACCAGATAGTCTTGCTCGGGAGCGATCCAGTAATACATGAGGTTGAAGCCGGGTTCCGTCTCGACCCGGATGGTCAGCAAGACCGTCCCCGCCGGTCCCAATCGCGGCTGCCGATCGAGAGTGACGTGGTAGTTCGGATTGTTGACGGGGGAAGGCCCCAACGTGAGAGAATTGGGATAGCCGACGCGGTGCGGCAGTAGTTCATCGCCGCGAGGCGTCGAGGCGAACGTCGGCCCTGCGACCTGCTGCCTCCACCACGTCGCCGGATCGACATTGTCCGGACGGGTGATCTGCCCAGACCAGCACTGCTTACGAAGCTCCAGCAACTGTTGCCCATCGACTTCCTCGAATTGCACGCTCTGGCCATCGCCGCGTCCGCGAAAGGCGCGAATGATGTCGGAGAAGTTCTGCTGGGGACTCGAGCAAAGCACGACGGTCGAGAAGGGTTCCAGCGGTTTGCTTCGGGCCTGGTGATATGCCGCCAGAAACTGTTTGATTTCCTGGCCGTTCTCGGTTGTGGGGCGTCGATCGACGACCTTCGCATCGCGAGGCACGCCCAGCGCGTAAATGTCTTCCGGACCAGCGTCTGGATAGTCCATCGAGTAGCTGCGCTCGGCCACGGGGTCATTCGAGGCGAATTTCTCCGTGCTCCGCATTTCCATGGGCAATTGCTTTTCCGGATCGACGCGGAACGTCACCCGATAATCGTTTGGTGTACGCCTGGCATCGCGGCACTCGAAGGTGAACTCGGTCCAGCGGCGGTCTCCGTCTGGCACGTCGCGTCGGGTGCGCCCGAGAACTTGAATGGGCGATGCGGGCAATTTCAGCTCGCGGTCTCCCGCGGAGATGAGGCGCAACAGCGTCTCAAAGTGTCCGAATTCAACGTTGTCGGAATCGCGGGTCAGCAAGTGATTCAAGGTTTTTGCTTGAGGATCATATTCGTAAGTCTCCTCGACAGTGAAGTCGATGTACTGCGCCGCTTGACCGAATCCGAGGTTCATGCGCCGTGCGGCGACCTTATGTTCGGCCGAAAACCACATTTCCGGGGCGCGAAAACCTTCGGGAACGGGCGCCCCTTTGGGGATCTGCAAGGTCACTCGCACCCACGGTTTTGACCGCAATGAGTTCGCCACTTGCGCCCAGGCGTCGCGATTGCCCAGCGCTACGAACAAGGCAGCCACCGCCGCCGCCGCCAGACCGGCTGCCACCGATGCCCGAACCAGACGCCGTCGAAACGGGTGCTGAAAGGCCGGCCTGCGAGCCGCTGCCCGAGGTTGCGGTTGCCGGCAAAACTCCTGCAAGCGTGCTTCGAGCCGCCGCTCGACGTCGGGGGGTACGGCAATTCTCGAAAACTGCTCCAGGGCGGCATCAACCGTCGGCAATCGTCCATTTTCATGGTTCATCGTTCGTTCTCCTCGGGAAGGTGCGTTTTGGCGGTATTGGCCAAACTCCGGTCGTGTGGCGCCAGGCGCCCCACCATCCGGCCAAGTCGTTCTCGACCGCGGTCAAGGTGCTCGCGGACTGTCTCGATGCCGCAGCCCATTACGGCCGCGATGGCGGCGTCGGATTCGCCTTGAACGAATCGCATCACGATCGCCGTCGCCTGCTTCGGCGAAAGTCGCGAAATGGCTTCCATGACGATTTCCAACGTTTCCTGCCCAATCGCGTCTTCGATCGGTGACGGTCGACCGGAGCAGAGACCTATCTCGACCGCGGAAATATCCTGTTTGTCGCGGCGGCGCCGGCAGCGGCGGAATTGATCGATCGCGGCGTCGGCGCAGATCTTCAGAATCAACGCCTGCGGAGCAGCATGGCGTGCAATTCGCGCCTGCTGCCGCCACACGGTGATCAGGGCGTTTTGCAGAGCGTCTTCGGTATCTTGCGTGTGACGCAAAACCCGCCAGACCGTCTCGAACATCCGGTTCTTAACTGGCGCGATCAGTTCGGCAAAGCTGTCAGTATCCACTCCGAACTCCCAACGAGAATGACAAGTCGGACGCGCTGGCACTTGCCGCAGGCAGTCGATGGTCGGGTGACCGTCCATCAAGATTACCGCTCCAGCTCCGCAATCTGGGGACAGGAAAGTTCAATTTTTTTTGCCGACCAAAGTTGCCAACGCTCGTGTCAACATCATTTTCGCTGATAAAAGACCTCAAGTCCCCCCTCTTGACCAACCATGTAGTTGCATATACAATCAAATCAAGCAGCCATGAAATGGGAGCCGAGCCTGTGCAAGCAATGATTGACAAAGTGGCCAGCGAGTGCGTTGCCGTTCGGCTGCGCATGCTGAATCGCGTCGTCACCAACATCTACGACGACGCCCTGCGGTCGCTCGACTTGAAGGTGAGTCAGATGAACATTCTGGTCGCCGCTGCCAAGATGGGCACGGCTCGCCCCGTGGAAGTTTGCGAACATCTCCAGCTCGACGTTTCGACCCTCAGTCGCAACGTCGAACGGATGAAGGCGCGCGGCTGGCTGGAAGTGGTGCCCGACGAGGATGGCCGTTCGCAGCCATTTCGCCTGACACCGCGGGGACGCAGGCTGCTGGAAAAAGCGGTTCCGGCCTGGAGCGAGGCGCAACAGCAGGTCAGGAAGCTTCTTGGCGAGGGGTTCGTGGAGCAGTTGAACAGGGTCGTCAGCAAAGGTGCCATGCGGCGAACCAGCCAAGCGGACGCCGCAAGCTGATTTTTTTATCCATATAATTGCATATACAACAAGGAGCGACCATGAAGCTCGAAGAGCACCCGACCGTGCAGCGGATGCACCTTAAGACCGTACCCTCCGTTCCGCCCAAGAAGGAACCGCTCGATGCCGGATGGCTGAAGCAACTGGTCCTCGATGCCGGCGCCGATGACGTGGGGCTTGTCGAGATCGGCAGACCCGCGTTGGACGATCAGCGCCAAGACATCCTCAATGCGTTTCCCCACACCAAGACGCTGATCAGCTTCGTGGTTCGCATGAATCGAGAGGCCATTCGGACCCCGGCTCGCTCGGTCTCGAACACCGAATTCCACCACAGTGGCGATGAGGTCAACGACATTGCCCGGAATGTCGTTCAGGAATTGGAAGGCCAGGGGTTCCGAGCCATGAACCCGGCGATGGGCTTCCCGATGGAGATGGACCGGTTCCCCGGTAAGGTGTGGGTCGTGTCGCACAAGCCGGTCGCGGTGGCGGCAGGGCTGGGAATGATGGGCATTCACCGCAACGTGATCCACGAGAAGTTCGGCAATTTCATTCTGTTGGGCACCATCTTGTTGGATGCCGAGGTTTCCGAGGCCAGCCAGCCGATCGACTACAACCCGTGCCTGGAATGCAAACTGTGCGTGGCCGCCTGTCCCGTGGGAGCCATCTCTGCGGAGGGGGATTTTAACTTCTCAGCCTGCTACACCCATAACTATCGGGAGTTCATGGGCGGCTTCACTGATTGGGTCGAGCAGGTGGCCGACAGCCGCGGCGCCCACGACTACCGCAGTCGGGTCGGCGATGCGGAATCGGCTTCGATGTGGCAGAGTCTGTCGTTCGGGGCGAACTACAAAGCGGCGTACTGTCTGGCGGTCTGCCCGGCCGGAGAAGACGTTATCGGGCCGTTCCTCACCGATCGTAAGTCACATCTGAAGGAAGTCGTGCGGCCTCTTCAAGAGAAGGAAGAGACGATTTACGTCACCAAAAACTCCGACGCTGAAGATCATGTCGCCAAGCGGTTTCCCCACAAAAACATCAAGCACGTGGGCAACAGCCTGCGGCCGAGCACCATCGGAGTTTTCCTGAACGGAATGCCGCACGTTTTTCAGCCGGGCAAATCGGCGGGATTGTACGCCACCTTTCATTTCACCTTCACCGGCCAAGAACCGCGGCAGGCAACGGTCGTGATTCAGCAGCAGAAGATCAGCGTCAAAGACGGGCACGTTGGCCAGCCCGATCTGCACGTCACCTCTGACTCGCAAACATGGATCGGCTTTCTCAGGAAGGAGAAAAGCGTGGTGTGGGCACTGCTGCGGCGGAAGATTCGGCTTGCTGGCCCACTTAAGCTGCTGGTGGCGTTCGGAAAGTGCTTTCCGCAGTAACCGGTCCAGGTCGAGCTTGCTCATCGACCGGGCTTGCGCGCGGCGCGTTTCCGGTTTTGTACGCTGCGCTTGATGCCAAGCTCGGCGAGGACACGGCTGGCGTTTTCACTCGGACCAATATCCAACACCTTGGCCATCCGGCGCGCGTCGACGGGCGCGCGGAGCTTGACGTCGGTATTGTCGAAGAACACATAGACGTCCTGCCCCTGGGTTGCCGGCTTTGCCGGACCAGCGATGCGCCGGGCCGCGGTTGGCTCGCCTCCTTCGTGCCATGCCCGTATTTTTGCCGCCCAGGCCTCGATTTCGCGCGGCGAATATCCGCTGGTGTAGAGCTGGCGCGAACCGTGCAGGCGCACATAGATCCAGTCGGCGGTCACGTCCTCTGCCGTGGGATATTTGCCCGCGACGTCGGCCACCACCAGAGCGATGTTGTGCTTGCGCAACAGTGCGACGAATCGTTCGCAGAGGAACGTCTCGTGCCGGAACTCGACGGCGTGGCGCACGGTTCTGCGGGCATCGGGCTCGAAAAAGACGCGGCCCTTCCGACTCGGGGCGTGCTCTCGGGCAAGGCGCGCCAGCTCGAGCGTATCGCGCGGCAGCAGCTCGAAGAATTGCTGGAACCGATCTTCGTGAAACGGCATCGCGGCTGGAAATTGCCAGAGAATGGGGCCGAGTTTCTCGCGCAAACCCAGCAGGCCCGACGCGAAGTAGTTGGCCAGAGCCTGTCGCGGATTCTTGAGCTTGAGCATGTGGGTCAGGAATCGTCCGCCCTTGAGCGCGAACACAAACCCCGGCGGCGTAGCCGCATACCATGCTTGAAAGCTTGACGGCCGCTGCAAGGAGTAAAAGGTTCCATTGATTTCGATGGCGTTGAACCGCCGGCTGGCGTACGCCAGCTCAAGCTGCTGCGTCAACGTCTGCGGATAGAAGTTGCCGCGCCACGGCGGATAGTTCCAGCCCGAGATGCCAACTCGAATTTCCGCCATGTGAGTTTATGTTGTCGCCACCAACAATTCCTCGGAGTTATTGGGCGGGCGAAGGCCATCGATCCGGTCGGCAAAGTAACGCTGCGCCAGCGCGGCTGCCGACACGTGGTGGACTTGTCGGAAACCGGCTTCACGGGCTAGCGCGAGCATTTCCGCCGGCGTGAAGAAACTGAGGAAGGGTGTGCCGTTGGCCCTTGCCCCCGCCGCCGCTCGCTCCATGCTGGCACGCACCTCGGGGTCGACCAGTTCGATCGGAAGCAGGAACGACATTGCCAAGGTGGAACCCGGAGCGAAGGCCGCGACCTGGCGCAGCGTCGCCGCGATCGCGTCCTTAGTCAGGTACATGCTCACGCCGGTGGAGGCCACGACCGCCGACCTCCCCAAGTCGAAGCCCGAGGCCGTCAGCCGCTCGCACCACGGATCGCCCGCCTCGAAATCGACTGGCACCAGCCGCAGGAACGCCGGAATGCCGAAGCCGAGGTCGACGAGGCGCTGGCGTTTCCACGCCTGCGCGCCGGGCCGATCTACCTCGTAGACGAGCAGATCGGAAGCGATCTCCGGCCGGCGCTGAGCGAAGGTGTCCAAGCCGGCGCCAAGGATCACGTACTGCCTGACCCCACGGGCAGCTTGTTCCACCACGAGATCTTCGATGAAACGCGCGCGGGCCAAGATCGAGGCGCGGAAAGGCCGCGTGAACGGGCCCATATCGGGGCGGCTGCGCCAGCCATCGTCCGGCGCCGCCAACTTCAGGCCGACGTTGTCTTCGAAGACATGCGGTGGCGGATCGGCTTCGACGTGCAGCGCCCGCCACAAGGCCACCCGTACTGCTGTGTCGTCCGGCGCCGCGTTTGGTGTATCGTGGCTCATTGATTCTCCGTACGCCTGCGAATCTTTCGCGGACCACTTCCGCAAACGAGGCATGACGCCAGTTCCTCGCACTTCTATGAGTATGGTGCTCAAGAGCTGCAAGTTCAACGCATGGCGCAAGAAAACGGGCGCTTGCACTCCGCGGATTCAATCGCTCCAATGGTCGTCGAAGCTTGACCGACCGGAGAAACCGCTGTGTTTGCCTCGATTTGCCGCCGCCGCGCCTCGCTCTTTTTCTTGATAGGATTGATCGTGGTTAGTTTGCCGGCCTGCTCGCGTCAGGCCGCGCCGACACAAAAGGCTCTTGCGAGCGAAGGCGGCCCACGCAAAGAATCTCAGGACGAAGCGACGCGGGACAATTCAGCCATAACGAATGCAGATCGCGACGACGTGACCAATTCCACCGCTTTTGACTACCCCGACGCCCGGCGCGGCGAGCAGGTCGACGATTATCACGGCACTCAGGTGGCCGACCCCTATCGCTGGCTTGAAGATCCCGATAGTCCGGAAAGCCGCGCCTGGATCGCGGCCGAAAACAAACTGACGTTCGCCTTTTTGGAAAAAATTCCGCAGCGCGAGCGGCTGCGCCAGCGGCTCACCGAACTGTGGAACTACGAAAAATTCGGCGTGCCCAGCCAGCGCGGCGGACGATATTTTTATACCCGTAACGACGGACTGCAAAACCAGAACGTGTTGTATTGGGCGCCCTCGCTGGAGGCCCAGCCAAAGCTGCTGCTCGACCCCAACGCGCTGTCGGCCGAGGGCACCATCGCCCTGTCGGGCACGGCGGTCAGCGACGACGGCCGACGGCTGGCCTACGGGTTGGCCAACGCCGGCTCCGACTGGCAGGAATGGCGCGTGCGCGACGTCGAAAGCGGCAAAGACCTGGACGATCATCTGCAATGGGTCAAGTTTTCCGGAGCAAGCTGGAGCAAAGACGGCGAAGGTTTTTATTACAGCCGCTACGATGAGCCGGCCAAGGGCGAGCAGCTTACGGCGCAAAACTATTTTCAAAAGCTGTACTATCACAAGATCGGCACGCCGCAAGCCGACGACCGGCTGGTCTACGAGCGCCGCGACGAAAAGGAATGGGGCTTTCATGGTCAGGCCACCGACGACGGTCGCTGGCTGGTGATCACCGTGACGCACGGCACCGAGCGGAAGAACAACCTGTTTTATCTCGACCTGCAAAAGCCCGACGCCGAAGTGGTCGAGCTGCTTTCGGGTTTCGAGGCCCGCTATGAGTTCATCGACAACGATGGCGACGTATTCTGGGTGCGCACCGACCTCGGCGCCCCGCGCAACTGCATTGTGGCGATCGACGTGGCCAGGCCCGACCGCGAATCGTGGAAAGAGATCGTGCCTGAGGCCGACGACGTGCTGGAGGCCGTGAGCGTGGTGGGCGAGCGGTTCTTCGCTCTGTATCTCAAAGACGCTCGCAGCCAGGTGCGGATGTTCGACCTCGGCGGCGAGGCGAAGGGCGAGTTGGATTTGCCCGGCATCGGCACGGCGGGCGGGTTCACCGGACGGCGCGGAGACAAAGAGACATTTTACTCGTTTACCAGCTTCACGACACCGACGACCATCTATCGCTATGATCTGGCGGCGGACCGCAGCGAAGTCTTTCGGCGCCCGAAGGTCGGCTTCGCGTCCGACGATTACGAGACCGAGCAGGTCTTTTACGAGAGCAAAGACGGCACGCGGGTGCCGATGTTTCTGACGCACCGCAAGGGGCAACAGCCCGATCCGCAAACCCCCACCTACCTTTATGGCTACGGCGGTTTCGACATTTCGCTGTCGCCGTCATTTTCGGTGGGCCGACTGGTGTGGCTCGAGATGGGCGGGCTGTACGCCATGCCCAATCTGCGCGGCGGCGGCGAGTACGGCCGGGCGTGGCATGAAGCCGGCATGAAAGAGAAAAAGCAGAACGTGTTTGACGACTTCATCGCGGCGGCGGAGTGGCTGATCGACCACGGCTATACCTCGCGCGAGAAGCTGGCCATCAGCGGGCGCAGCAACGGCGGTTTGCTGGTGGGAGCGTGCCTGACGCAACGGCCCGAACTCTATGGGGCGGCCCTGCCCGGCGTGGGCGTAATGGACATGCTCCGCTTTCATAAGTTCACCATCGGCTGGGCCTGGGCCTCGGAATATGGTTCCTCGGACGACGCCGAGCATTTCCGAACGCTGCACGCTTATTCGCCGCTGCACAACATCAAGCCGGGCACCCACTATCCACCGACACTGGTGACCACCGCCGACCACGACGACCGCGTGGTGCCGGCGCACAGCTTCAAGTTTGCCGCGGCGCTGCAGGCGGCCCAAGCTGGACCCGCGCCGGTGCTAATCCGCATCGAGACCAGCGCCGGCCACGGCGCCGGCCTGCCCACCAGCAAAGCCATCGAAGAGCTGGCCGATGGCTATGCCTTCCTGGTCAAGGTACTCGATATCGAGACGCCGGCGAGCCAGTAGAAACGATCGCCGATCTCGACCTTTGCCAACCTCGCGGAAACCCGCTTACCGCCATGCCGATCGATCTTGTCTGCACGGGCTGCTCTCAGTCGCTGCGCGCGCCCGACGAACAAGCCGGTAGAAGTGTGCGCTGCCCGCATTGTGAGGCCGTCAACCAGGTTCCGGCGCCGGAAGGCACAGTGGTGTTGGCCGATCTGGCGTCGCCCTTCGCGCCGTCGGCCGATGCTCACACGCGCTACCCCGCCCCGGCCCCGTTGGGCGATGACCCGGCCATCCGCATGCTGCTGCCAGTCGGCCGCTCCGGCTGGGCCATCGCGGCCGGCTATTTTGGGCTGTTCTCGGTGCTCTGTTTCCCGGCTCCCATCTCGGTGATCCTGGGCGTCATCGCCATCGTGCATCTCCGCCGCAACCCTAAGCTGTACGGCATGGGTCGAGCGATTTTCGGCTTGGTGATGGGCGTTCTGGGCTGCATTCCGTTGGTCGTCATGTTGTATGAGATGTTCGCGCAATGGACGCGCTGACGCATGACGGTGGAATCTCGCTACCAGGCCGATATTGCAATTCTGGGGGCCGGTTTCGGCGGGAGCCTGATGGCATTGCTCATCAAGCAACTTGGCCTGAAACCGCTGCTGATCGAGCGAGGAGCGCATCCGCGGTTTGCTCTCGGTGAGTCGGCCACGCCGCTGGCCGATCTGGTCTTGTCCGATCTGGCGCGGCGCTACGATCTGCCGCGCGTCGCGCCCTTGGCCGAATATGGTTCTTGGCAGCGGGCATATCCGAACCTAGTGTGCGGCCTGAAGCGCGGGTTCAGCTACTACCATCACGAAGCGGGCCTGCCATGGCGGCCGCGGCCTAACCATGGCAACGAACTGCTGGTGGCGGCCAGCCTCTCCGCCGACGACGCCGACACGCACTGGCTGCGCGCGCAGTTCGATCATTTTTTGCTCGGCGAGGTGCAAGCCGCCGGCATTCCGTACCTCGAACGCGCGGAAATTGAACAGATTTCCGGTGGTCCGCCCTGGGTCTTGTCGGGAACAAGCGAGGGACGCCGCTTCCGCATTGCCGCTGCGTTTCTGATCGACGCATCGGGCGAGGGGCGGGCCCTGGCACGATGGTTGAATGTTGCCGATCAGCCAGACCGCATGCGCACCCATTCGCGCGCCGTCTACGGGCACTTCGAAAATGTTCGTCGTTGGCAAGAGATGCTGCTCGAAGCCGGCAGTGGCGGCGATGAGCATCCGTTTAATTGCGACGATGCCGCCTTGCACCATCTATGCGACGGCGGCTGGATGTGGGTGTTGCGATTCGGCAACGGCGTAACCAGCGCCGGCTGGATGCTCGATCAAAATCGCTGGCCGGCGCAATCTTCGCTCAATGCCGTCGAGGAATGGTCCGCATGGCTCGCGCGGTTCCCCTCAATTCAGCGGCAATTCGCCGACGCGCGGCTGGTCGATCCGCCCGGCGGCTTGCGGCGAACGGGCCGCTTGCAGCATCGCCTGCGGCGCGCCGCCGCACTCGGCTGGGCCATGCTGCCGACCACCGCTTACACGCTCGATGCGCTGCATAGCACCGGCAACGCCCACACGCTCTCGGGCATTGAGCGATTGGTAGAGATCATCGAGCAAGCATGGAACAAGCCGTGGTTTCCGGCGGCGCTGGCCGACTATGATCGCGCCGTGCAAGCTGAGATTTCGCACTTAGACAGGTTGGTACACGGCTGCTATCGAGCGCTCGGCCAGTTCGAGTTGTTCGCGGCCTTCGCCATGTTTTATTTTGCCGCCGCCCATACCTGCGAGATGCGGCGGCGCAGCGGCGCCAACAGGACCGGCGGGTTTCTGTTGGCCCAGGACGCCGCTTTTGGCGCGGCGCTCGACGAAGCTTATCGCCAACTCATCGAGCTCACGGAGGAGCGAGGTCCGGCATCGCAGGCCGAGATTCGCGCGTTTGAAAGGCAGGTGGCCGCCGCGATTCGGCCGTTCAATACCGCCGGGCTGTGCGATCCCGCGCGCAACAACAGGTATCCCTACATGGTTGCCGGAATATGAAGGGTTGCCGGAATTTGAGGAGCGCAAAGTTGCCTTTCGCCCCGCGAAACTGGCGCCCCCGGCGCTAGGCTTCGATCGCCTGGATCCGCACGCGTGTGAAGAGTTGCCGGTGGCCGGTTTTGCGGCGCGAGTTTTTGCGGCGGCGGAGCTTTTGAACAACCAACTTCGGCCCGAGTTCGGGGCCAAGCACTTCGGCTTTGACCACGGCGCCGTCGACCGACGGCTGACCCAGCCGCGGGCTGTCGCCCCCGACGGCCAACACCCGGCCAAAAGTAACCTGTTCGCCCTTTTGCGTGTCGCGATAGTCGACGAGCAATTCGTCGCCCTCGCTCACACGGTATTGTCGGCCCCCGTCCGCGATGATTGCGTACATCTTAATTTCCAGCGATTTGATGCTTCAAAATTCAAGCCCATTAGCGTACCAGATCGGGAAGGCCGGGTCGAGTGGTTTTTAGCGGCGTTTTCCGCATCTCGTAAGGAGGGTAAGTATCGGATGGTAATGGGCAGATCTTACGCTCGACGTCGGTAGGGAACGGACTCCGTGCCGTACGTCTTCGACAGGCGTCAGCACCTCGGCGGCGGCTGGCCGACCCAGTATAATGGCTCATCATGACTGCTTCACTGCTTCCCTCGAGTTTTCTGTTCCGCTTTTCGCTGCCCTGCCGGTATCACGAACCGCTCTGGACCGATCAGGGGGCGGGGCTCGACGAGACTTATCGGTTGCTCGATCTGTCTGAGATCGACGCCCAGCCGACCTTTGCCGAAATGCGGCTGGCCTGGAGCGACGCCGGGCTGGCATTTGCGGCCTCAGTGCGCGGCAAGCGGCAGCCGCCCTGGTGCCGCGAAACCCGCCCGGAAGACAGCGACGGCGTGCGGATCTGGATCGATACGCGCGACACGCACAACATTCACCGCGCGAGCCGGTTTTGCCACCAGTTCATGTTTATGCCCGGCGGCGCGGGCCGGGGACTCGACGAGCCCGCCGCCGATCAAATGCTGATCCACCGCGCCAAAGAGCACGCCAAGCCGGTGCGGCCCGGCGTGCTGCGCGTGCGGCGCGAGAAGCGGCCCGACGGTTATTTGCTCGAAGGGCATATTCCGGCGGCCGCTCTGACCGGTTTCGACCCGACGGAAAACCCGCGGCTCGGCTTTACCTATGCCGTGGTCGACCGCGAGCTCGGCGAGCAGCCCTTTCATTGCTCGCCGCAGTTTCCTTACCGCGAAGACCCGAGCTTGTGGGCGACGTTGGAACTGGTTCGCTCCTAGGCCAATGGTGAAACTTGCTGCGCTCGGCCCAGCCTACGCGCCGCGCCCAGTTCAGATAAGATGGGAATCGCGTCTTCCAGCCGCCACGGATAATTCTGAGGTGTGTTATGCAAAACGTCGCGATGCCCTTGCGATATGCGGTTTTTCTCTTGCTGGCCGCGTCGGCAACCAGTGCCGCGGCAGCGGCTGAAGAGCGGCGCCCGCCAAGCCCACTGCGCGTGTGCATTTTGTCGGGCTGTCCTACCTATCACTCCGAAGAATCGCTGCCGCCGTTCCAGAAGTATCTGGAACAGAACTACCACATGCGCTGCACGCGAGTCGTGCGCCGAGCCGTTGACGATCTGCCCGGACTGGAGCAACTCGACGATTGCGACGTGGCGCTGGTGTTCTTCAAACGGATGGAGTTGAAAGGCGAGCAGCTCGATCGCTTCAAGAAATATGTGACCGGCGGGCGGCCGGTCGTGGCCGTGCGCACCGCCAGCCACGCCGTGCAAACCTGGCTGGAGTTCGATCATGAGGTGCTGGGCGGCAATTACCACATGCACTATCCGAAAGGTCCGGTAAGCACCATCGAGAAAGTCGCCGAGGCGAAGCAGCACCCGGTGCTCGAAGGCGTCGAAATCACACGCGCCAGCGAACCGCTCTATAAAAACTCCGGGCACGCCGGCGACGTGCGCGTGTTGCTGCGCGGCACGATCGACGGCGAGCCGGCGGAAGACGTAGCCTGGGTGCGCGAGTACAAGAGCGGGCGAGTCTTCTACACGTCGCTCGGCGGCGAAGAGACGTTCCAGCAGCCCGGCTTCCGCCGCATGTTGGCCAATGCGCTGTTCTGGACCGCCGGCCGCGAAGTGGAAAGGAGAGCGCCATGAAGCAAGGGACTACCGACCGCCGCGGTTTTGTGCGGATGGCGTCGGCCGGCCTCGCCACAGCCAGCCTCGCCGCGCGGGCCAGCGCGGCGGCGAAGGGACCAAACGACAAGTTGATCGTCGGCCTGATTGGTTGCGGAGAGCGAGGCACGCACGACGCAAAACTTTTCCAAAGCGTGCCGAATGTCGAGCTGGCCTATGTCTGCGACGTCGATCAAGCTCGGCTCCAGGCGGCGGCCAAGAACCTGGGCGTGGAGGGCCATCGGGCGGTGGCCGATTTGCGGCGCATCCTCGACGATAAGTCGGTCGACGCGGTGCTCGTCACCACGCCCGACCATTGGCACTCGCCCGCCGCCATTCTCGCCTGCGACGCCGGCAAACACGTCTACGTGGAAAAGCCGATCTCGCACAATCTGCGCGAGGGTCGGCTGCTGGTCGAGGCCTCGGCCCGCCACGGCACGCTGGTGCAGCACGGCACGCAATGCCGCAGCACGCCCATGATGATCGAAGCCGTCAAGCTGCTGCGCGAAGGAATCATCGGCGACGTATTGGTGGCCAAGTGCTGGAATATTCAACGCCGCGGTTCGATCGGCCGCGGGCAAGACACCGACCCGCCCGCCGGACTTGATTACGACAACTGGGTCGGGCCGGCCACGATGATACCCTATCGCACCAACCGCGTTCACCATCGCTGGACAATGTGGTATCACTTCGGCGCCGGCGACATGGGCAACGACGGCGTTCACGACATCGACTACGCCCGCTGGGGCCTCGGCGTTGAAACTCAGCCCACGAGCGTGTCGGCGTCGGGCGGGAAGTTCGTGCTCGACGGTGACGAAGAATTTCCCGACACGCAACAGGTCACTTTCGAGTATCCCGGCGGTGGTAAGCCAGGCGCGCGGCGGCTGCTGATCTACGAGCAGCGGCTGTGGACGACGAACTATCCGCACCAATGCGACAGCGGCGCCGAGTTCTATGGAACGAAGGGCCAGATGTTCCTCAGCCGCCGCGGCAAGCTGGAAGTGCTGGGGGAGCGAAACGCGCCGATCGACGTCGCCGCCCCGCGCGGCCCGCAAGACGACGCCGCCCACGTGGCCAATTTCTGCGCGGCCATTCGCGGCGGCGCGAAGCTCAACGCCGACGCCTTGACCGGGCATCTTTCGACCTCGCTCTGCCACTTGGGCAACATCGCCACACGGTTGGGCCGGTCGCTGCGATTCGATCCGCAGATGGAGCAAATCGTCGGCGATCCAGAGGCCGACGCCCTCTTGCGGCGCGAATATCGCGAGCACTGGGGAAAGCCGCGTGAGGCATAGCGACGAAGCTAGCGCATCGGCCTGGCGTGGGGCGATGCAATACTGCGGCGGCGATTCGGCTCCCTGATTAGATTCGGGGTCCCTGATTAATCGTCACTCTGCACCGCGGTATAATGGCTTAATCGCCACGCCAAGTGCTCGTATAGATCATCGAAGGTTACGCAATGGACGTAATGCGAATTCACTACCACGCGCTCGCTGCGCCAATTCAGTCTGCTGCGATCGTCTTCGGACAAGGCGGCAGATCGTCCGATCACCAGGATGACAATGAAACGAGCATGTTTATAGCCAAAATCTTTGGCAAAGCGTTTGGTAGTTTTCAGGTCATCCAGGGCGTAAAACCAATCGACCAATTGGCTAAAGCCATGCTCGAAACGCCTGCTCCATTCCTTCGTCGCCTTATTCCGAATAGAGACAAAAATGCCGCTCGTTGACGCTTCTTCCAGTTCAATCAAGCAAAAGGCTCCGCGAAGCTTATTTCCGACAACGAGATCGGCCGCGAAATCGCCGATGATGGGAAATTCGTAAGCCAGTAAATCAGCCAAGCCAACCTCCGGCGCATAGGTTCCCATCAACGCGGAAAGTTGCGGCCGGTCCGCGAAGAACGGGCGGATATCACTTTGCTCCGACAAATCGAGTTTGGAGTCCAGCAGTTGGCGGAACTCGTTGTGTCTTGGTTCAGCGTGATCTGGAAGAATCGTCCGATCGAGTTAGCGAGTGACAGTAGGGCACAGGAATCAGGTTGGTTGCATTGTACAAGGATCGGGAAGGGAGGCTACGGGTTCCTCTTCTCTGTTCGGGTGTGGGTT
>JAICLL010000140.1 GCA_025927475.1 Pirellulales bacterium | reverse complement strand
TGCCGGAAAAGCTGCGGACCGTGTTCAGCGACAACGGCGATGCCGACTTTGCGCGGATCGACCTGACCACCAGCACTCCCTCACTGAAAAAGATCAGCAAAGACATCACTCCCTATGTGGGGCGACATACGCCGCTGGCGGCGGTGAAGCTCACCAGGTCGTCGGGCAAGCTGGCCGGCAAGCCGCGTCGGCAGCCACCGCGGCGGCTGTCGGAGTATGGATTATTTGTCGACAACGGCGCGACGCAACAGCCGGTTGCGGGCGTGATTCCTTACGATGTGAACACGCCGCTTTTCTCCGACTATACGGCCAAGCACCGGTTCGTGAAGCTGCCCGAAGGCCAGGCAGCCAAATACTCGGCCAACGGCGTATTCGACATGCCAATCGGCACGTTGCTCATCAAGACGTTTGCCATGCCGCACGATCTGCGGCATCCGGCCAAGGGCGAGCGGTTGCTGGAAACGCGCATTTTGGAGCACACGGCCGACGGCTGGGTGGGGCAGGCCTATGTCTGGAACCACGAGCAGAGCGAGGCTGAATTGCAACTGGCCGGCGGCGCCCTCGATGTCGAGTGGATTCACACCGATGGGACCAAGCGGCGGAATTACTACATCGTGCCCAACGTGAACCAGTGCAAAGGTTGCCACGCCACGAATTCGGCGATGGCGCCGATTGGCCTTCAAGCGCGGCATTTGAATCGGTCGTTTGATTACGGAGCCGGGCAGTCAGGAAGCAAGCTGGCCAAGGAAAACCAGTTGATGCATTGGGCGCGAGTTGGCGCTTTGACGGGGGCGCCCAAAACGAGTGAAGCGCCGAAGCTCGTGGCCTGGGACGATGCCAAGGCGCCGCTCGACCAGCGCGCACGGGCGTGGCTGGAAATCAACTGTGCCCATTGCCATCAGCCTGGCGGTAACGCGCAGAACTCGGGGCTCGACCTGCGCGTCGCGCAATCCGATCGCATGAAGCTGGGCGTGTTGAAGCCGCCGGTGGCGGCGGGCACCGGCTCGGGCGGCAAGCAGTACGACATTGTGCCCGGCAAGCCCGACGATTCGATCTTGCTGTTCCGTATGCAATCGACTCACCCGGACATCATGATGCCCGAACTTGGCAAGCGGCTGGTGCCCGAGGAAGCGGTCGATCTGATCCGCACGTGGATCGCGGCGATGCAGTAAGGTGGTTGCGTTTCCTTCAAGCGTTTACCGCCAGTTCCGTTTCTCGGCCCCGGTCGTCGTGGGTGGGCCGTGGCCGGAAAGTACGATGGTGTCGTCGGGCAGCGTGAACAGCTTCTGGCGAATGCCGGTCATCAACGCTTCAAAACTGCCGTCGGGAAAGTCGGTGCGGCCAATGTTGCCGGCAAACAGCACGTCGCCGCCAAAAACGTACATCGGACGATGGTCTTGCCAGACGAACACCACATGCCCGATCGAATGGCCAGGAATCTCGCGCACCAGCAGCTCGAAACCCGCGGCCCGATAGACCTGCCCTTCGTCGACCAACTCATCGGCGGGCGGGCTGACCAGCGGCATGCCGAACGGCCCGGAGAGATTGAGACGCGGGTCGGTGAGTTTGGGCGCGTCGCCGCGGCCAATCACCAGCGGGCAGGCGGGCCAGCGAGCTTTTAGCGCCGCATTGCCGCCGATGTGGTCGGCGTGGCCGTGCGTGATGAGAATCGCCGCCGGGGTCAGCCCGTTTTGTTCGAGGTGATCGATGATTTGCCGCGGCTCGAGGCCGGGGTCGACCACCAGGCAGTCGTCTCGCCCGGCAAGCTGGGCAACATAGCTATTCTGATCGAAGGGCATCGAGACGAATGTCGCCACTCGAAAGTTGTCGAATTTTTCGGCCTGCACAAATTGGTCTCCGCGCCGCGACAGACATTAGGTAGTTTAGGCCAACCAATCGGCTGCCCCTAAAAGGCGTTCGGTTGGTTGGCGGGGTTGACTGGCGAGTATTGTAAATTCCGCCCTGCGCTGTGGCGATAGATACCCAAGGGGGCTTTGCCTCGGCGCAACGTGGAACGAGCGCAACGGTCGATGGGGCTTGTGACTTAGGTCAAAACCCTGGGACCGGAGGCGAGACGAACACCGGGACGGCATGTGGCTTGCTCCGCCCGGTGCGGTGCGCTTTCACGGAGGATGGATCGATGGTCAGAGGCGTGAATCTACGCAGCCGCGTATTTGCGGCAGGTATGCTGGGCGGGTTGTTGGCTTCGGTGGCGCTGGGTCAATCGGATGCGCCCTCGTCGCGTTCGATCTATCAGCGCCGCGCAGGCGAAGTCTCTCGGACTCGTCCGAGCGACGAGCGCGCGTTGCGCGGCGGCAGCCCGTCGTCGGTCGAGCCACGCCGCTTACCACCGGCCACCGGTCAGCAGGCTGCGCGCCAAATGCCACGCGCCAGTGGTCCGCGCGGTAGTGGCCCACGCGGCTATTCGTCAAAGGGCCTGTTCCCGGCCGAGCGTTCGCTGGCCGACGCCGCCCGTCGCCGGGTATCGCGGCCCAATCAAACCGCCCAGTCCAATCAGAAGCTGCCCGCCAACTTTGCACCTTCACAGGGCGTGGTGCCGGCATTTTTCCCGGCGCCGCTGGCGGCCGTCGAAGCCAATGCAGCCGCCGAACCGGCGCCGGTCGCGCCCGCCGTGCCCTTGGATGGAAAGACGATCGCCGCCCAGTTGACGGCCACGCAGCCCGGCGAACATCCGCTGCTGCCGGCCATCCGCTGGGCCAAGGTGACGCTTAAGAAGCTCGACGCCATCAAGGACTATTCATGCATCATGGTCAAGCGCGAGCGGATCGACGGCGCCTTGGCCGATCAAGAATACATGTCGGTCAAAATTCGGCACGAGCCGTTCAGCGTCTACTTGGGATTCGTCAAGCCCGCCAAGGTCAAAGGCCAAGAAGCGATTTACGTCCGCGGCCGGAACAACGGCGAGATGCAGGCCCACGGCAACGGCATGCGCAAACTCTTCGGCACTGTCTCACTGAAGCCCGACAGCTACCTGGCCATGGCCGGCAATCGCTACCCGATTACCGAGATGGGCTTGCGGCGGCTGGTCGAGCGGTTGATCGAGGTGGGCGAGAACGACTCGAAGTTTGGCGAGTGCGAGGTGAAGGCGTCGCCCAAAAAAATCAATGGCCGCGAAGTGGTTTGCTTACAGGTGACGCACCCTGTGCCGCGAAAGGAATTCCTTTTCCACATCGCCAAAATCTACATCGACACCCAAAACGGCCTGCCGATGCGCTACGAATCGTATGATTGGCCGGCGGAGACCGGCGGCACCCCGCCGTTGATGGAAGAATATACCTATCTGAACCTGAAGCTGAACAACGGCTTTACCGACAAGGACTTTGATACGAGCAACCCGTCGTATCAATTCAAATAGCCGGTCTGTGCCTGATGCGTCCAGGCTGGTCGCGGCGGAACCAGCAGCCGCTGCATTCGCACCATAGCGCGGCGGGGCCCGCAGCGAAAACCGCATTCGGCGCCCGCCAATTCCGGCTATTTTCGCCGCTTCGGCCATTCGGCACATTGCTTGCTCTGCCCCACCCGCCAGTTCGCCGCCGCACTGGCGCGGCGGTCAACCGCTATCGTTTGTGGGAGAGTATTGGCAATGAGAAAGCGATCACGACCTAACATCGAACCGACCTGGCCGACGCCTGATGAGATTGCAGAGCGAGCAGCCTTCATTCGCTCGGAATGGAGCCCTCGGCAATTGCGGACCCGCGCCGGCTTGCCCCCCGAAGAGAACTCGGTCGAAGTCATGCTGGTCTCTCCTGGCGCCCTCGACGGACGTCGCCCCTCCCCGGTGGAGCTCAATTCTTAGGACGAAATCCGATGCTCGCTCGCTCGCAACCGCGCTGGCAAAGTCACGGACGATCTCTGCTGCTGGGTGCGGCCGGGCTGGCGGCGCTGGTGGTCGCGCGGCGGCTGCTGAAGCCGCGGCTTTTCGACCTGCGGGGCAAGCACGTGCTGATTGTCGGAGGCACCCGCGGTTTGGGATTGTTGCTGGCTCGTGAAGCTGCGCGGCTAGGCGCCCGCGTGGCGATCAGCGGGCGCGACGCCACCACCCTTGAGCGCGCACGCGACGACCTGCTCGCACGCGGCGCCACCGTGCTGACCGTCCAGGGCGATGTCACCGACCCCGAGCAGGCGCGGCGGATGGTGCGCACGGTGCAAGAGCAATGGGGACGCATCGACGTGCTCATCAACAACGCGGGCGTGATTCAGGCCGGCCCGATGGAAGTCATGACCGTCGACGACTATCGCCAAGCGCTCGAGACGCACTTCTGGGGTCCGCTGCATACGATTCTGGAAGTGCTGCCCGCCATGCGCCGCCGTGGCGAAGGGCGTATCGTCAATATCGCCTCGATCGGTGGCAAAATCAGCGTGCCACATTTGCTGCCGTATAGCGCCAGCAAATTTGCCTTGGTGGGCCTCTCGGAAGGTCTTCGGGCAGAGCTGGCCAAAGACGGCGTCAAAGTGACCACGGTTTGCCCGGGACTGATGCGCACCGGTAGCCCGCGCAACGCCGACTTCAAAGGCAAGCATCGGGCGGAATATGCCTGGTTCAGCATCAGCGACGCGCTGCCCGGGGCTTCGATGAGCGCCGAACGGGCAGCGCGGCAAATCATTGCGGCCTGTCGCCGCGGCGACGCGGAGATCATTCTTTCACTACCCGCCAACATGGCGGCCAAGGTGCATGGTGTGGCGCCCGGGCTGGTCTCGCGCGTGTTGGGCTGGACCAACCGGCTCTTGCCGCGGGCCGGCGGCATTGGCAGCCGATCGGCCAAGGGGCGCGACAGCCAATCGGCCTGGTCGCCTTCTTTGCTCACCGTACTCAACGAGCGGGCCGCCCGCCGCAATAACGAACTCTAAGTTGCACGCGGCCACCGGGCCGAGTATGGTGATGAACATCGCCATCAGGTGCCGCCCATGGGATTGTTGACAGGCAAAGATTGGAGCATCATCGCCATTACGTTTGAGCGGGCGACGCTCTATCGCGTCAATGGCAATCGCAAAAAGGGAAGCGGCGCTGTCACCATCCGCGACAACGCCAAGCGCCACGCCCGCACCATCTATTGGGCGGTTTTCGACCAAAAAGGCAAGCTGCTCGAGAGCGAAGCGGGGCCGGGCACGTCGTTGGTGACGCCGGCCATCGCCGAACGGCTGGCACGCGAGATCGCCACGAATGAAGCCGTGCAAGAAGTGCTCGAAGCCCTCCGCGGCGTCAACATCGACAAAGCGGCGCGGGTGCTGGCCTGGGATGGCTATCCCGCACCCGACCAGCGCGCTGAAGAAGCCTCCACTCCGGCTGCGCCTGCCGCGCCCAGCCATGTCTATACTTTGCTGGTGGCCGGCGATGGCGGTGATGAACTCGAATCGACGCTCCGCCTGACCGAAGACCCGGGCAATCTGCGCGGCATGCTGTTGGCCCCCGATGGATCCGAGGCGCCCATCGAGAATGCGACTCTGGCCGAAGGGCGGCTGGCGTTTGATGTTACCTTTGGCTCAGGCGACCAGGCGCTCTCCCTGCGGTTCAGCGGGCGAATTTCGCAAAACGTGGTTCGAGGCACCTTCGTCGAGTGACGCGGCTCTCAATCTCACCTTGCCAAGATTCGCCAGATTTGCTCAAGTCGGGCCGCGTCGTCAACCGAACTGACTGGGCATTCGATGCCGCCTCGATCCGGCCACAAGGGCCGGGGCTACCTGGCGAGAGGCCGGGCCTACCCGGCCAAGGGCCGGGGCTGCCGGGGCGGCGGTTTGCATCGTCGAGCCGGGTTGCGCCGACGCACCTTATCTCGCTTGCCCGGCTTAGCGAGATAGTTAGCGAAGGAGACCGTCAATGGGCATGTTGGACTTGGCGGCGTTTAGCGCCACCCCCTTGGTACGCGAGCCGTTTGAATATCTGGTGCTGCCTGGCTTCGTGAAAGCCGACGCGCGCGAGCGGGTCAATGCGGCGTTTCCGCGCGTTGAGCGACCAGGCAGTTTTCCACTGAGCGAGCTCGACTTTGAGGCCGACTTTGCGCAACTCATGGACGAACTGAACGGCCAACCCATGCGGGACGCCTTTGAGCAAAAATTTGGCGTCGACCTGGCCGGGCGGCCCACCATGATCACGGTCCGCGGTCGGGCGGGGCAGAAAGACGGCCGCATCCATACCGACACGGCCTCGAAAATCATCACCGTGCTCATTTATATGAACTCGCGTTGGGAGGCCGACGGCGGACGCCTGCGGCTGCTGCGGTCGGCCGACGACCTGGACGACGTGATTCTCGAAGTGCCGCCCGAGGAGGGCACACTGCTGGCATTCCGCCGCAGCGATAATTCGTTTCACGGACATAAGCCGTTCATCGGCGAGCGCCGCGTGATTCAGTTCAACTGGATTACCGATCAGCGGGTGGTCGATCGCGAGTTGAAGCGGCACCGTTTCTCGGCGTGGACCAAGCGGGTGTTGTCGTTCGGCGGAGCGCGCGGCGGCGAATATGACGCGCCGGCGCCAAGCAAAAAACCCTATCGCACCGCATCGTAATGTCGTCGCTGGCCGACCAAACTTTCGAGCGCATTCTGGTGCTGAAGCCATCGGCGGTGGGCGACATCGTTCACGCGCTGCCCGTGCTGGTCAAGCTGCGCGAGCGTTATCCGGCGGCCCGCATCGATTGGCTCATCCGGCCCGAAAACGCCGACCTGGTGCGCTATCACCCGGCGCTGTCGAACGTGGTGCTCTTCGATCGGCGGCGGTTTGCCCGGTTTGGCCGCGAGTGGTCGGCCACCACCGGCATGCTCAAGCTGCTCTCGACCATTCGCGCCGCCAAATATGAGTTGGTGGTCGATCTGCACGGGCAGCTTCGCTCGGCCTTATTCGCGGTGGCCAGCGGTGCGCCCTATCGGGTGGGTTTCGAGCGCACCCGCGAAGGCGCGTGGCTGGTCTACACGCACCACATCGCCTTGCCCACTCGCGAGGTCCACGCGGCCGATCGCTATCTGTGGCTGGGCCGCGTGCTGGGGTTCGATGCCGCGCGACCCGATTTTACAATCCATCTGCCGCCCTCGGCTGCGGCTTCGACGGGGGCCTTGCTCGTGCGGCACGGCCTGGCCGACCGTCCGTTGGCGGTGCTGGTGCCCGGCACGGTGTGGGAGACCAAGCATTGGCGGGTCGAGGGTTTTGCCGACGTGGCAAACCATCTCATGCGGCGGGGCTTTGGCGTGGCGTTGGCCGGTGTGGCGAAAGACCGCCCGCGTTGCCGACAAGTGGGGTTGCTCGCTCCCGGCGCGCGCGACCTCTCGGGGCGCACATCGCTGGGTGAAATGATGGCGCTCATTCGCCGCGCCGCCCTGTGCGTCACCAACGATTCGGGATCGATGCATTTGGCCGTGGCGCTCAATCGTCCGGTCGTGAGCATCTTTGGTCCCACCAATCCCGTGCTCACCGGCCCCTATGGCCGCCCTCACGCGGTGGTGCGGGCCGACGTGCCCTGCTCGCCCTGCTATTTGCGAAAAATGGCCCGCTGCACGCACCAGCACGTCTGCATGCGCGAGGTGAACGCCGCGATGGTCATCGAGCGGATCGAACGCCTGCTGCCGGCTGTGGCGGCGTAGCGGAGCTGCGAGAAGACGGGCGAATTCGTCATCGGGTTCGATCCATTTTTGCATTACGACGGCATCAGATGCAAAGCACCGCACGCCGCTTTACCCAACCAGCGGTCCAAATAGCGCCGCGCTGGCGGTAAAGCCGTGCAAAAAGTTTTTGCCGCCGATGGGGCCGATTTCGCCCTGGGCGAAAAAGCCGGCTACGGGAACCGCCCCGAGCGATTCGGCCAGCACCGCGGCGTCGTGATGCGGCGCGTCAAATAGCCGCGTGCCGCGACCGTTGCACGTGAACAGCAGCGCCGCTTGGGCGTCGCCGGCCGCGCGCGCGTGGCTCAATAGATCGCGCAGGTCCTCATCGGCCGTTCCCGCGTCGCGCACGTGGAACTGCACCGTTTGCCCGGCCCGCACATAATCGCCAATCTGCAAGGCCCCGGTGTTGCGATCGGCGCCCAAGCAATTGCGCACCAGAAAATCGCCCCGCTCAAACCGCTCCTGATATTCGTTGATTACGCGGCCCACGTGCAACCCCTGCTGCGCCAATTGCTGGTCGGCCGCCGGCAGCGTGTCGAACAATTCTTGCAACTGCTGCAAAGGAGGCTTGCCGCTGAGCTCCAGAATGATGTTCTGCTCGGCTTTGGTGATCACATAATGCCGGCCGATGGGCCGGCAGCCTTGCGACACGACGGCCTGAATCTTCACCGGCCCGTGCACCAACGCGGCCACCGCGCCCTCTTTGAGCACGCGCCGGCCCAACAGCAACCGATGATCGCCGGGACGAAAGCCGCCGCTGGCCATGCCTCCCAGCACGGGCACGCCCGGCCGGTCTTCGTTCAGCCGCTCCAAGAGCCAGTCGGCGGGAAAGGTAAACGGATCGGCCAGCGCGAACAACGCGGCGCCCGCCGGCCACGGCTCGGGCAAATCGTCGGGCCAACCCACCACGGTGCCGCCTTCCGGCGTGCGCTCGAATTGCACGTGCATGGGCTGCACGCTGACGCCGGGCAGCGCCGCCAGCCACAAGGCCAAGGCCGGCTCGCCTTCGATTTCTTGGGCGTTGCCGACGATCGACTCGCCCGTGCAGCCCAGCAGACACTCGGCCGCCAGGCCGCCGCTGATCGCCTCGGCGATGAGCGCGGCATGCTCGGCATGGTGCGGTGAGAAGAAGACCATTGCCAGGCTCGGCGTGGACGCCAGCGCGTCGCCCGCTCGGTGGCAGACTTCGTTTACCGCGTCGGCGGTGTTGGCGGCCGTCGAGAGCGCGGCGGCAAATCTCAGATCGGTTTGCATGATGTAGGGAGGCGGAGCACACTGCGAGAGTTGGTGAGGAAAGACGTTTATTCTCACCACTTTCGATCTGGACGGCAAGCTACCGGCCGACTGATGATGGCGACCATCGGGCATGCGCCCAACGAAGCCGAGCTGGCTCGAAGCGTTCCGCGGCAGCATGCGTGAACGGTTCGCGACGGCTTAGCCGTCATAGCTTTGCACCACGTCGTCCCAGCGCTGCTGGGCGCGGAGGATGAGCTCGATGGTTTCGCGCACGGCGCCGCGCCCGCCGCAGAGCGTGGTGACGTAGTGGGCCGCTTCGCGCACTTCGGCGCAGGCGTCGGCCACCGCCACCCCCAGGCCCGCCCATCGCACGGCGGCAAGATCGGGCAGGTCGTCGCCGATGTAACAGATTTGCTCGGGCCGCAGATCAAATTGCCCGGCCAGGTCGCGCAAGGCCGCCAGCTTTTGCTCGGTGCCTTGCCGCACGATCTCGATGCCCAGTTCGGCGGCCCGCAAGTTGACAATGTGCGAATTGCGCCCGGTCACCAAGCCGAACTTGCCGCCCAACCGTTGCCAGACCTTGATGCCCAAGCCGTCGCGTATGTGAAACCGCTTGGTCTCGATGCCTTCGTTGTTGAACACGATGCTGCCGTCGGTCAGCACGCCGTCGACGTCGGAGACAATCAGGTCGATGGTTTGGCAACGCTTGGCGGCCGTCATGTTCGTTCTCGTTGCTGTTTGACTCGCTTACGCCGATTGTGGAATCATACCCAGCACGTCGGTAATGTCGAGCAAACCGACGGGGGCGCCTGCCGCATCGACCACCGGCAGCTCGCTGATTTTACACTCGGCCAGAATCGCCACGGCGTCGGACAGCATCGAGCCGAGCGGCACGGTGCGGGGCCGCGGGGTCATGACCTGCGCGATCGGCCGGTCAAAGGCTTCGTCGCGGCGGGCCTCGAACAGCCGCGCCAAATCGCTGTCGGTAAAGATGCCGCTGAGACGTCCTTCGTCGTCAACCAGCAAGATGGCGCCGGTCCGCCGGCCCGGCCGGCGCAGCTCAGCAAAGACCTGCCGCACATGATGTTCGTCGCTAGCCACGCGGCATTCATCCAGCGGGCGCATCTGGTCTTCAACTTTGGCCAGTTGTCGGCCCAAATTACCCGCCGGATGCACGCGGGCGAAATCGGCATGGCCAAACTCCAGCATGCGGCTGGCGACCAGGGCCAAGGCGTCGCCGACGGCGAGCATGGCCGTGGTGCTGGTGCTGGGCGCCAGGCCCAGAGGACAGGCTTCCTTGAGCGGCCCCAGTTCAATGGTCACATGAGCGGCGCGGGCCAGGGTGCTCGTCTCGCGGGTGGTGATGGCGATGATCGGCACGGCCAGCGCGGTCAGCGTTGGCAGCAGCCGGACCACCTCTTCGGTTTCGCCGCTTTGCGAGAGCGCCAAGACTACGTCGTCACGATGTACGCGCCCCAGGTCGCCATGCACGGCTTCGGCGGGGTGCAAGAAAATGCTGCGGGTTCCGGTCGAAGCCAGCGTGGCCGATAGCTTCTGGCCGATCAAGCCCGCCTTGCCGATGCCCGTCACGACGACAACGCCCCGGCACGACACCAGATGGCCGACGGCTTCGCAAAACCGCCCATCGAGCCGCCGGGCGATTTTTTCCAGAGCCTGGGCCTCGAGACGAATGATGTCGCGGGCGTAGCTTAGCTGTTCAAACGCCGTCAGATCGCCCCGTGAGGCGGCAGCCTGGCTCATGATGTGTCGTCCTTGACAAAGTGGAAGGTAAATCGGCGGCGGGCTCAAAGCTTCCAGCCATCGAACAGTGTGGCCCGCAGGCGGTTCCATTCGGGCACGCGCTGGTTGGCTTGCCCGCGTGAGACCAATTCATCGACCCACTCGTCCATGCGCCGCAGCCGGTCGGCCAGGCTGGCCACGGTGTTCATGGCCAGCTTGCAGGCCGCCGACGATTCGCGCTCGCAGAGTCGATCGTATTTCGAACGCTCAATGGCCAGCAGCTTGACCGCCGTCTTGGCGCGGACGCTGGCCGAATGCGGGGCCGGATGAAAAAACGACATCTCGCCGAAATTGCTGTACGGATCGAGCGTCGCCAAGACAATCGGCTCGCCGTTGGCGGAGGCGTTGGGCGCCTTGTCGCCGCCGGGATGCTCGCTTTCGCCATCCAGATGATGAAAGACTTCGCATTTGCCTTCCAGCAGCACCCACAGCCGCTGGCTCTGCTCGCCCTGCTTGATCACGGTCTCGCCGGGAGCAAAATCGTGCAGCGAAACGACATCGGCCAGTCGCTGGCATTCTTCCAGCGAAAGGCCGCGGAAAATCGGAATCTGCTTGAATAACTCCAACGACACCGTCTCAGTTGTCATATAATGCCTCCCAGCACCGTGGCTCGGCCCACCCGGCCAATGCCAATGATATAGGCCGCCGTCCGCAAACTTACTTTCCGCTCGACCGACAATTGCCAAACCTGCTCAAAGGCGTCGGTCAACACCCGGTCGAGCTCTTGCCGCACGCGGCTGATGCCCCATTGATAACGCTGGCGATTCTGCACCCATTCGAAATAGCTGGCCGTCACACCGCCCGAGTTGGCCAAAATATCGGGCAGCACCACGGCGCCGCGCTCGGCCAGGGCGTCGTCGGCCTCGCAATCGACCGGGGCGTTGGCCGCCTCGATGATCACCGGCGCTTTGATCTGGGCGGCGTTCCGCTTGGTAATCACTCCGCCCAAGGCCGCCGGCACCAACAGATCGACATCCAACTCCAGCAAGGCTTCGTTGCTGATCTGCTCCGCCTCTTTATAGCCGGCCAGCGTGCCGCGATGGTCCAAGGCCCAGCGTAGCATTTTGGGAATATCGAGGCCCTCGGCGCGGTAATAGCCGCCGGTGACGTCGCTGACCGCCACCACGCGATACTCGGCCTCGTGCAAAAACTTCGCCGCGTGCGAACCGACGTTGCCAAAACCCTGAATCGCCACCCGCGTCTGATTGGGTTTTCTCGCCAGCCGGCTGAGCAGCTTGAACGTGAGAATGCCCACTCCGCGGCCGGTGGCCTCTTCGCGGCCCGGCAGCCCGTGCATCTCGACCGGCTTGCCGGTGACGCAGGCCGGGTTGAAGCCGTGGTACTTGGCATACTGGTTCATAAACCAGGCCATGATTTTGTCGTTGGTGCCCATGTCGGGGGCGGGAATGTCAATGTCCGGGCCGATCAGGTCGTGGATGCCATCGACAAACTTTCGGGTGATCAACTCGAGTTCCCGCGGGCTGAGACTGACCGGATCGACGGCGATGCCTCCCTTGGCCCCGCCATAGGGAATGTTGACGACCGAGGTTTTCCAGGTCATCAGGGCCGCCAGCGAGCGGACCTCGTCGAGATCGACATCGGGATGAAACCGCAGGCCGCCCTTCATGGGGCCGCGAGAATCATCGTGCTGGACGCGATAGCCGATGAGCGTGGCGATTTCGCCATTGTCGCGCTCGATCGACACCTGCACCTGCACCTCGCGCTTGGGCGTAAGAAGCAACCGCCGGATATTCTCCGACAGATCCATCAAGTCGGCGGCGCGGTTGAAGTACAGGCCTGTGGAGTCGAAAGCTTTCATCCTCAGAATCATATCCCTCTGGAGCGTGTCGCTCAAGGAAAGCTGGGTAAGCCGCGGAAGATGCCCGAGTGCCACGAAGCCGATTTGACGGTTGTAACGGGTTTGGCGGGCGTGCGGGCAAGGCCCCGTCCGGCGACATGGGCGCCGGTTGGTTACCGGTTTCGCTACAACCCCGGCTGCCGAATTCCGCCCGGCCATGGCGGCATTTCAACTACCCGATGACACGACGATGGCCGAAGGTCTCGCCACGCTTTTCCGCGCGTTGCCCGCCCGGCCCTGACGTAGTCTTGCAGATACCTACCTCCATTTTGCATTTTTCATTTTGCGATTCGCATTTTACATCGCTCCGCCTTTGTCCTTCCCGTTTCTGGCCTCATCTCTCCTTCCCTCCGTTTCTCCCTCGCTCCGCCTCCAATGTGTGCGTGAGGGTTGCCTGCAAAATTATCGTATGTCTCGTGGGCAATGGCACCGACTCCTACGTCTACAGACTGTTGCAAAACGGCGACTGGCGCCGAGCGTCTCGATAAATCTTCGCAAATCCTGCAGCGAGGTGCCTATCCCCCTTTTCAACAGGCTGCTTTAGTCTGCTGCGCTCGAACGGCCCCGCGCAAACCTCCTTGAGGCCGACGATGATTCAGGGTCGAACCGCGGCATCCGCAAGTGCCTAAAGCCCAACGCATACCGCCTCAAGTGTCCAGCGACGCTTGCCGATTGGCCGCTCGCTCGCCCGGCCAATTGGCTCGCGCATGCCAACCGTGATTTAACATGTCAACCGCCCTCAATGGGTAGCGGAACGGAAGGCGCTGCCGTACGCCATCGAGCGTCGCCAGCCTTTTGGCGCGGACGAATGGACGGAGCCGGTCGCGAAAACAACTGCGCTTCGATCATCCGTGTTGCCCGCGCGGCCGCCTTCGCATGACAGAACAGGGGCACCCGCAGGTATTCCGGGACTGAAAATGCAAATAAGGATAAGTATCGCAAGGCCCAAATACGAAACGGTTTATGGCACATCTCACGGCGGACAAGCTTCTGGGTCGATGAAATTTTCTTGACTTAGGTCAACATGGCCGGTAAGCTTGCCGATACTTGATTTACGTCATCATCAGGCATAGACTTGTTGTGGTGGGCGGTTTGGGGGGTCCCGATTTGATGGCTAAGCTCACCGATCCAGAGATCTTAGGCTGTTACATCAACGCACTCCGAAACTGGCGTCCGGAAGGGTTTGTCGTGTTCCAAAAAGATGCGGCCCTTGGGCTGCGCAAACATCTGGACGGGGTCACGCAGACGGGCTTCAAGGAGCAACTGTATCTGCACGTAGTCGTCGATGGCGGAGAGATAGACCAAGTTGTTGAGCGGCGCCACACTTGGCGTGACAAGTGGTCACATCACTATGATCTCCGGCCAGTGATCAGCGGGGTCAAGATGTATGTCGAAACTCGACTGGACTACTCAAAGCCAAGTGACCCGGATGACCCCGTTATATATATCGTCAACGTAAAACCGGCATAGATTTGGGTTATTAGCCAATGAGACACCATTCAATGCATGACAACAATCGCGAGCGACCGTTTCCGTGGAAATGCCCCGAATGCCTCAAACCAGAAGTAGTCCGCGCCAAAATCCCGTATGCAGCGGACGTAAAACATGATGGACTACTCCATTCGCTTCATCTCGATTCATTTGAGGTTCCTAAATGCAGATCGTGTGGTGAGCTTCTTTTCGACGATCACGCCGATGAACAAATTAGCAGCGCGCTCCGTTCGCACCTTCACCTGCTTTCACCGCAGGAGATTCGTCACGAGAGGAAAACGCTGGCGCTGAGCCAATGTGAACTCGCCGACCAACTTGGAGTAGCCGAAGCGACGATTTCGCGGTGGGAAACTGGCGCGCTCATTCAATCCAGAGCTATCGACAACCTCCTTCGGCTCTACTTTGCGATTCCCGAGACAAGAACAGCGCTTAAAGGGAAATGGCAGCATGTTGAGCACAGGGTGAGTCGAAAGAGGTCCCAGAATATCGCCAAGCCTCCGGCGGCGCCGAACGACCAGAACTCTCGCTTTCCCTTTGCCGCGCGCACTTATGGGGTGCCGTTCCTGGTGGCTGAAGCTAAGGCGGTTCAAGACCGCGGTGTGTTCCTCCCAATTTGCTGAGATAATGCCGTGCAAACGATCACTTTTTATGGGTACAAAGGTGGAACAGGAAGGACGCTCGCGTTGGCAAACGCGGCGAAGTACCTCGCTCGTCTTGGCCAGAAAGTTTTCGCCATAGACCTTGACCTGGAGGCGCCGGGGTTACATCACAAGCTCCGTCTAAACGCGAACGCCCCCACCCCACCAGTAGAAGAAGGTGTCGTGGACTTTCTCTACGCCTTCGTGGAGGAGAATGCGGTACCGGACAAGCTTCGGCGATACACTATCGCCCTGCCGAACGACGAAGACCGCGACGGAGCAGTCATGCTAATGCCGGCGGGCAATGTGGTAGCCGCGCAGTACTGGCAAAAGTTGGCAGCGTTAAGCTGGCATGATCTTTTCTACCGTGACGCAGCAGAAGGCCTCCCGCTTTTTCTTGAGCTAAAGGAGAGGATTAAAGATCAATTCTCTCCCGACTTCCTCTTGATCGATGCTCGCACCGGCATCACGGAAATCGGGGGCGTAGCAACCACTGTCCTTGCCGACCAAGTTGTGTGCCTCCTTTTGAACAACACAGAAAACCTCGAAGGTACACGGGAGGCACTTCGCGCGATCAACCGGGTTTCGGTTCAGCGACAGAAGCATATAGAAATCGTCCCCGTACTCGCACGGATACCTCATCGTGCCGGATTTGACGTCGAGAATCGGCTCGTGGACAACGTCCGCTCTTTCTTATGTGAGCAAGCGCACGACAGTTCAGCAACACTTTCGCTCCCAGAGGTTCTCGTTCTACATGCCGAGGAATCACTCGCGTACCTCGAGGCACTGCAAATCGGAAGTGAAAAGACCGTAGACGAGTCTCCTCTTTTGCGCGACTACCTTCGCTTGTTTGCGAGACTTATTCCGAATGAACGCGTTACCCCACATTTAGGCCGACTGATCGGCGTAGCCATGAAAGATTTGCTCGAAAAGCCTGAGCGGGTTCAAAGTGAGCTCGAGGCGCTTGCCACATATTGTCCGCATCCCACGTCGTATCTTGCGCTACTGAAATTTTACCGACTGCGAAACACGTCCCCGACGAAAATCTTGCAAACTGCGTCCCGGTTCTGGGAGTTGTCTCGCGAGTCGAAGAACCCGCTGCTTAGGGAAGCTGTCCGAGAATATTTTAAGCCTGAGCGTCGACTGGTTGATGCTATATCCGGAGTCGCAGACTTTGTTCAGAACGTTTGGGAAAATGAGAATGACCTTGATGCGGATGTCGGTATGCGGCTCGTCGATCAATTGCTCATGCAGCGCGACAAGCGGAGAGCCACGAACGTGATTCGAAAACTTCTTTCCGTTTCTGAACAAGCACCGCAGGTCGTTGCTAGCTGTATCGTGCGCCTGATCGAGGCGGAAGAATTTTCTTTAGCGAAGTCACTCGTTGATCAATGGGCTTCCGTCCTTTCAGACACCGGTGAATTTCAAACCGCCTGGGCATCTCTAGTTGTCAGGCAGCGTGATACGGTTGCCGCGCAGCAGGTTTTTCAAAGCAAAGAGTTCAAGGCCACGACGGTGTTGGCCAAGCGGCCAGAACTATATTTGAGGCTCTTGACGCTCGCAAACCGTAGGGACGAGCTGGACCAAGTACTTGAAAGCCTTTTAGATCAGGCCATGGGTTCTGGCGACATGGACCAGTTAATTCAGGTTGGACGGATGTTTGAAGAGCAAGGGAAACTTGATGCTTTCAGGCATCGCAGTCGCGAGTCACTTCCACGGCATCGGTGGGAAAAGGTTATCGAAATGGTGTCGGCACGTCGCGTTGGGTACCGCACTTTCCGCGGCAGTGAGGATCTATTCTGAAGTGACGCCAATTGTTATGGTCATTAAATAATCGGAGGCGCCTGCGATGGCAAGGCAAAGTAGACGGACTGACTTCGACTATGACGTTGGGCCGGATAAAGGGATGTTCTGGTTTTCTTGAGCCGGAAGATCTGCATTGTGGGAATTGGATTTGCGCGACCCGCAGCGTCAGTTCGGCTTTGCGACTCGGCGTTTTTGATGGAAGGCGTCGGCAGCAGGCAGGTGGCGAATGTCACGCTTGAGCTCGGCGAGCAGTTCTTGCCCGCTGGGCAGGCGAAGCCGTCGCGGCCAATCGGAAGGTCAGAATGCATAAGGGAGTGGGCAGTGGAAAGTGGTAGTTGGCAGTCGGTAGAGCGGCGTCGCCGCGCAGCTTGCGAGCATGGCAGGCGGAGCGAGTCGCTCCCCATCGACACCCCGCCGCGTGATGCGGGGCGAACAACAAGGTCACACGAGAGCCGGATCAAGAACGGTGACCGGGAGGCCTCGAAAGTGACCGCCGTTGAATGTCAGTATGTGCATAACGCCATAAACCTGCATGGCCGCCACGAGACGCACGTCGTGGGCTCGAAAGCCCATCACCCGTGGCCTTCCACCAGCGCCAGCCAAGAGCAGCGTCATTCGCTTTCCATGCGCGAATAAATCGCCTCGCGCGAGTCGTCGACCTCGGGCACATCGACCATCAACGGTCCCATCTCAGCAAACATATCCTCGCCGTTGTCAGGCAGCGCCATGGGAGCGGCCCCCGCGGGCTCTTCCACAAACACAATCGCCTCACGCACGTCGCCGTCGATCTGAACGAGGCCCTCGGCGATCTCTTGCTTCGATCCCTTGAGAACGTGTGTCTTCATCTGTTTTGCCTCAGTCGAAACTGGAAGAAAGCTCTGGTTGGGTTAGCATAAACCCAAAAGGAGGTTCTTATGAAGAAGCCACGTCGTTTTTTTCCCGCCACTGAGAAGGTGGCCGCCCTCAAGAGGCATCTCGTCGAAAAGG
>JAICLL010000129.1 GCA_025927475.1 Pirellulales bacterium | reverse complement strand
CGCGGTTGGAAGAAAGCCTCGGGCAACTGCGCGGTTCGCGGGCCGCCAGCATGATCGCCGAATTGACCGAGACGGTCGCCCTGTCTGAGGCGGCTCTTTCGACTTCAAACCAGCGGTTGTCGGAACTCGAAACGCGCATCGGCAGCAACCTGGTCGAGTTGCGGATGCTCGAGCAATCGCCGGCCGGCGTGAGCGACCTGAATCGCGAACTGACCGAGTCGGAGAATGAAGTCCGCCAGGCCCGCACGCGGCAGAGCGTGCATCGCTCGATCTTGCAGTTGCTGCAGCGCGCCCAGCGAGATCCCGACGTCTTGGTCAGCGCGCCCACCACGCTGTTTGAGTTGCAACCCAATCTAAAGCGCTTGGCCGATGGCCTGGTCGACACACAATTGAAGACCGCCGCTTTGGCGGGCAGCATGACCGACCGGCATCCCCAAGTCATTGCATCGCGCCAGGCCGAGCAGGCGATTCGGCAGAGAATTCACAACGAACTCGGCCTGGCGATGCATGCCTTCGAGGCGGAAGACGAATTGGCCTCGGGCCGCGTGAGCTACCTCGAGGGTCAGCTTGGCAAGATGCGCGGGCGGATGAGCGAGCTGGCCGGCTTGCGGGTGGAATATGCCAGCCTGATTCGCGATGTCGATCATCGCCGCACGTTGTTGGAAACCGCCCGCCGCGATTTGGCCAAGGTCGAAGCAAGCCAGGCGGTGGCGCAGAAGTGCAGCCTGATCAATCGCATCGGCACGCCCGACACCGGCGCCAAACCGGTCGGGCCGGGGCGCACGCTGATCGCCTTGGCCGGCATCGCCGCCGGCATGATGATCGGGCTAGGAATTCTCTTTGTCACCGTGCCGGCCCCCAAAGCAGTTGGGTGGAGCGCGGCCGCCAACGGCAAACACGCCGAGATCGAGCACGATTTGCTCGCCCCCAACGGACACGCCTTGGTAGGCGATCCGTGGAAGAACCGGTACGCCAGTGTTCCCTGAGTCGCTGCGTCGGCGACTCACCGGGCAGCTTGAGCCTTTGCAGGATGCCTTCATCGGCCAGGTCAGTTTTTACCCGCAGGATTACCCCTTTTCCTTGGATGAATGAACGCCATGACCCCTTCGTTGACGGAGCCCACTTTGCAAGCCGGATCGCTCGTCGACGGGCCGCTGCTTGATGAGTCGCTCGCCGAAGATTCGCTCGCCGCAGACTCGCTGACAGATGACTCGCTGACAGATGACTCGCTGGCTGGCGATTCGCTCGCCGCCGAAGCCCTGGCCGATGAGCCGCTCACCACCACCTTTACGCCCGTCGCGCCAAAACCCGTGGCGCGGCAGCCCGTCACGCGGCAACCCATCACGCTGCAACCCATCACGCTGCAACCCATCACGCTGCAACCCATCACGCTGCCGCGCGATCATCGGCTCAGCGAGTTTTGGCCGTGGAGCTGGCAACTGGCGCCTGCGGGCAATCGCTCGCCCGCCTACCTGCTGGCCAAGCGGGCCATCGACGTGGCCGGAGCGCTGCTGCTGTTGACGTTGCTGTCGCCGGTGATGTTGGCGACGTGGCTGGTGCTGCTGGTGACGACCAAGGGCCATCCGATTTTTGCTCAAGATCGCGTGGGTTTTCTCGGCCGTTCGTTCCGAATGTACAAATTCCGCACGATGGTGATGGGGGCCGCGGCCAGGCAGCAGCAGGTGCAAAACGACAAGGACGGCCCGATTTTCAAAAACTTCCGCGATCCGCGGATTACGCGGGTGGGCCGCGTGTTGCGGTCGCTCAGCATCGACGAGACGCCACAGTTGTTCAATGTGCTCTTGGGCCAGATGTCGTTGGTTGGTCCCCGGCCCGCGTTGGCCAACGAAGTGCGTCAATACGAACCTTGGCAGCGGCAACGGCTGCAAGTGAAGCCCGGTCTGACTTGCTTGTGGCAAGTGTCGGGGCGCAGCGAGATCGGTTTCGACGAGTGGATGCGCATGGACGTGTGGTATTTGCAGCATCAGGGTCTCTGGACCGATTTATCGCTGTTGGCCCGCACGCCCTGGAGCGTGATCAGCCGCCGCGGAGCGTATTAGTAGAGTCGCCTTTCGCTGGAGCGAAAGTAGCGTGCTTTTGGTCAATTCCCACAGCGATTCGTCAGCAATATGTTCGCCACTACGATCCTCGAACAGCCACGCCCGTCGCGTGCGGTCGCCGCGCCGCCCCGCCATGCTGGGCCGGTCCGTGTGCTGCACGTGATCAATGGCGAGGACTACGCCGGAGCCGAGCGCGTGCAGGACCACCTGGCGCTGCGTCTGCCGGACGAGGGCTTCGAGGTGGGCTTTGCCTGTCTCAAGCCGCGGCGATTCGCCCAGATGCGGCAAGCGGTCGATGCCCCTCTGTATGAGCTGCCGATGCGGTCGAAGTTCGACGCCTCGCCCGTGCTCCGGCTGGCGCGCTTGCTGCGCGACGAGGGCTACGCCTTGGTCCACACGCACACGCCGCGCACGGCGCTGATCGGCTGCTTGGCGGCGCGACGGGCGCGGTTGCCGTTGGTGCATCACGTGCATTGCCAGACCGCGGTGGAAGTGGGCGCTCGGCGTTGGCAAGACAAAGCCAACCTGATGCTCGAACGCTGGACCACACGCCGCGCTTCAAAAATCATCGCAGTCTCTCCGAGTCTTCACCGCTATCTGTTGCGGCACGGGTATTCGCGCCAAAAGCTGCAACTGGTGATGAACGGGGTGCCTGGCCGACCATGGCCCTTCTGCCACGACAGGCAAGACGCGCACGAAGGCAAATCGACGTGGATCCTTGGCGCCATCGCCCTGTTCCGTCCGCGCAAGGGATTGGAAACGCTGCTCGAGGCGTTGGCGATCGTTCGCCAGCGCGGCTGCGACGCGCGGCTGCGGGCAGTCGGCCGGTTTCAATCGCCCGCTTACGAACAAGAGATCCAGCGCCGCGCCGCCCGGCTCGGCCTCGAGCCGGCCATCGCGTGGGTTGGCTTTCGACAAAACGTCGAGGCCGAGCTGGCGCGGATGGACCTGCTGGTGCTGCCCAGCCTGGTGAGCGAGGCCATGCCCATGTCGGTTCTCGAAGCGATGGCCGCCGGCGTGCTGGTTGTCGGGTCGCGCGTCGACGGCATTACCGACCTGGTGGAAGACGGCGTCGACGGGCTGCTCGCCGAGCCGGGCAATGCCCAGGAACTGGCGGACGTTTTCCAACGCGTGATCGGCGGCGAAGTCGATGCGCGCGGGCTGGCCCTGCGGGCGCATCAGAAACAGCGTGAACGGTTGTCCGATCGAAGCATGGCCGCCGCGGTGGCCGAAGTCTATTGGCAGGTGCTGGGGCGATGAAACCGCGCACGAGGCTGTTCAACTACGAAGTCGATCCGGTGACGATGGACGAAGCCATCGCCTGCGTGCTCGATTGGGCGCGGCGGCGCGACGGCGTATGCCGCTTTGCGGTGACGCCCAATGTCAACCACACGGTGCTCTTGCAGCGGCACGGCGGGCTGCGCGAGGCATACCGCGAGGCCGGGCTGATTCTCACCGACGGCATGCCGGTATATCTGGCCGCGCGCTTGCTCAGGCGGGGTGTGCCGCAGCGCGTGGCCGGCAGCGACCTGGTGCCGCGGCTGTTTGCGGCGGCCTCGCAGGCGGACGGTCTCAGTGCCTTTTTGCTCGGGGCCGGTCCGGGCGTGGCCGACCGGGCGGCTTGCCGCATCGCCCAGCTTTGGCCCGCGGTGCGCCTGGTCGGCACCTGTTCGCCGCCGCTCGGCTTTGATCGAGATGCGGCCAGCAACGCGGCCATTCTCGCTCAGATTGCCGATGCGCGGCCCGACGTGCTCGTCGTCGGTCTCGGCGCTCCGAAGCAAGAACTATGGGTCCACCGGCATCGCCAGCAGATTGCGGCGCCGGTGGCGCTGTGCGTGGGCGCCACGATCGACTTTCTCGCCGGCGAAAAACGCCGCGCCCCGCGCTGGATGCGGGCCACGGGGCTGGAATGGTTTCATCGCATGGCCAGCGAGCCGCGTAGGCTTGCCGGTCGCTATGCCCGCGATGCCGTGATCTTTCCCTGGTTGCTCTGCCGAGAGTTGCTCAGCAGCCCGCTCACCGCGAAAGGAAACCCATGCACCCGCTGAAGCCGTTGTTGATTCAACTCTATTATGGCGGCACTTATCCCTATCGCCGGCGGTGGCAGCGCCAGGCCGTGCGGGCCGGGCGGGCGCCGGTGGTCGTGCCGGTGTTTCATCGCATCGCCGACGACGCCGCCAACGATTGGACCACGCCGCTGGCCGACTTCCGCGCCGCAGTGCTCTGGCTCAAACGCCACTTCGATCTGATCTCGCTGGCCGAGACGCAGCGCCGCGTGCGATCGGGCAGAAACGACCGGCCCAGCGTCAGCCTGACCTTTGACGACGGATATGCCGACAATGCCGCCGCGCTGGAGCTGCTGCTCGAGTTGGAAGTGCCCTGCACCTATTTTGTCACCACGCAGCCGGTGATCGAACGGGCGCCGTTTGAGCACGATCGGCAAATGGGCAATCAGTTTGCCGCCAACACGGTCGAAGAGCTGCGCGGCCTGGCGCAAGCCGGCATCGAAATTGGCGCTCACACGCGCACGCACTGCGACTTGGCGCGAGTCGACGATCCAGAGCGGCTCTATGACGAGCTGGTCGCCGCCCGCGACGATTTGCAACAAGCGCTCGACACCCCCATTCGTTATTTCGCGTTCCCGTTTGGTTTGCACGAAAACCTTTCGGTGGCGGGGTTTCACGCGGCCCGCGAGGCGGGTTATGCGGGCGCGTGTTCCGCCTATGGCGGCTACAACTTTCCGGGCGACGACGCCTTTCACATTCAGCGTCGCTGCGTCGATGGACCGGCGATCTGCCTGAAAAACTGGGCCGTCATCGACCCGTTGCGTTACGGGCGCACCGCCCGTTTCGAATATCAAACTCAATCGCCGCCGCGCCAGCCGGCGGTCGTGGGGGCGTGTGAATGATTCGACGTGCCAGTAAGGCGTTGACCGGAACTCGCCAGGGCCAGCCGCCCAAGGCCGACAAGTTGGCCGACAGTGTGCTCATTTTGCTCACGCTGACGGTCGTTCAACGGCTGGTCGGCTTCGGGCGGAGCGTGCTGTTTTGTCTGTGGCTGGGGGCCGAAGACCTCGGCGAGTGGGACATTGGCTTCAGCTTTCTGATGCTGGCGGCGCCGGTGGCCGTGCTCAGTTTGCCCGGCGCCTTCGGGCGCTACGTGGCCTACTATCGCCAGCGCGGACAATTGCGGTCGTTTTTGCGGCGGACGACCGGCGTCACGGCGGTGCTGGCCGCGGCCGTCGCCACGGCGATCGTCATCAACCGCGTGTGGTTTTCGAGCCTGGTGTTTGGCCGTGGCGACCGCGTGGAACTGGTGCTGCTGCTGACCGGCGCGCTGCTGGCCACCATCGCTTACAATGTGGTCGTCGAGCTGCTGATCTCGTTGCGCTTGCAGCGGCTGGCTTCGTCGATGGAGTTTTTCAACAGCCTGGCGTTCGCCGGTTTGGGCGTGGGCCTGCTGTGCTGGTGGCAAGCCAGCGCGGCTGCCGTGATTGCCGCTTACGGGGCCGCTTGCCTGACGTCGGTCCTCGTTTCGCTGCTGTGGGCGCGCGATGTTTGGCGTTGGCTGCCCGAGACCGAAAGCCAGCCGCTGGGCCAGTGGGCGCTGTGGACCAAAATCGTGCCGTTCATCGCCGCGCTGTGGGCCTCGAATTGGCTGGGCAACCTGTTCAACATCGCCGACCGCTATGTGCTGATTCATTACTCGCAATGGGACGCGGCCGAATCGCTGGCCATGGTCGGCCAATATCACAGCTCGCGCATTTTGCCGTTGCTGCTGATCACGGTGTGCGGGCTGCTCGGTTCCGTGGTCACGCCGTTTTTGAGCCACGAATGGGAGGCCGGCAACCGGCGGGCGGTGGCCGCGCGGCTCAATCTGCTTTTGAAGCTGGCCGGGCTGACCTTGGTGAGCGGGTCGGTGGTCATTCTCTGGTTTTCGCCGCTGTTGTTCGGTTGGGTGTTTCGCGGCAAGTTTGACGTGGCGCCGGCCATTCTGGCGTTGGCCCTGGCTTATGCGGTCTGGGCCGGCATGGTTTGCCTGGCCAAAACCTTTTTGTGGTGCGCCGAGAAAGCCGCCCTGGTGAGCCTCGCCTATCTGGCCGGGCTGACTACCAGCGTCGGGTTGAACTTGTTCCTGGTGCCCAAGTTTGGACTGGTGGGCGCCGTCAACGGCGCGTGCATCGCGCACCTGGTGGTGCTGCTGGTGGTGTATGCCTTCAATCGGCTGCACGGCATGTACTTCGACCGTGGCGTGTGGCTGGTGTCGGCGTTGCCGCTGGGGCTGTGGTTGGGGCCGTGGTATACGGCGGCCGCCGTGTTGCTCACCCTGGCGGCCGCGCTCTGGACGAATCTGATTTTCAGCGCCGCGGAAAAGGCCGAAATGACCGCCGGCGCGGCCCGCTATCTGGCGGGTTTGAAACGGCATCTCGAACGTGGCGGGCTGGCCCCCGCCCCGGCGGAGTAACGGAGGACCAACGATGCTTGTAGGCACTTATGAATCCGATCTCGCCACACCGCCGCCGGCACAACGCGCCGGACCGATGCGCGTGATGTTCTTCCATACGTCGCTCTTCGTGGGCGGCGCCGAGGCGCTGCTGGTCGACCTGATTCGCCGGCTCGACCGCGATCGCTTTGTACCGGAAATCTGCTGCCTGAAAGACGTGGGACCGCTGGCCGCGGCGCTGCCCGACGACGTACCCGTTTTTCATGGCTTCATCAAACACAAATACGACTTGCCCGTGGTAGCGCGGTTGGCGCGGCTGCTGCGCCAGCGGCAGATCGACGCCATCGTCACGGTGGGCGCCGGCGACAAGATGTTCTGGGGCCGGCTGGCCGCTCGCCTGGCCGGCGTGCCGGTCATCGCGTCGGCGTTGCACTCCACCGGTTGGCCCGATGGCATCAGCCGCCTGAACCGGCTGTTGACGCCGATCACCGACGCGTTTATCGCGGTTGCCCAGCCGCACGCGCACTATCTGATCGAGCAGGAAAAGCTGCCGCCGCGCCGCGTGCGCGTGGTGGTCAACGGCATCGACACCGAGCGGTTTCGCCCCCGGCCCGCCGACGCGGCCTTGCGGGCCAGCCTGGGCCTACCGGCTGACGCGCCGCTGGCCGGCATCGTCGCCCGGCTCAGCCGCGAAAAAAATCACGAGATGTTTCTCGAGGTTGCCCGGCGAGTGCGCGAGCGGGCGCCGAAAGCGCATTTCCTTATCGTCGGCGAAGGAATCGACCGCGCGCGACTTGAGCAGCTCGCCCGCGATCTGGGCGTGGCCGACTGCGTTCATTTTTTGGGCAATCGCAGCGATGTGCCCGAGCTGCTGGCGATGATCGACGTGTTTCTGCTCACGTCGCATATCGAGGCCAGCCCGGTCTCGGTGCTCGAAGCTTTGGCCACCGGCAAACCGGTGGTAGCCACCCGCGTCGGCTCGGTCGGTGAAACGGTGACCGACGGCGAAGTCGGCTTCCTGGTCGAGCCGGGCGACGCCGCCCACATGACCGAACGGACCATCGAGCTGTTCTCCGACGCCCGGCTGGCCCAGTCGCTGGGCGTTCGGGGCCGCCGGCTGGTGATTGAGCGCGCGTCGGTCGAGCGCATGGTCGAGGGATATCAAGACCTGTTGGAAGAGCTTTTTGCGAGTAAATCAAGGATGCGGGGGCAACGAAAGGAAACGAGATGCAGGCAACCAATCACGGCTTAACGACGATCGGCATTCTTTACCCCGGCGAGATGGGCGCCGCGCTGGCGCGGCTGTTTCACGCGGCCGGCTATCGTGTCGTCACCACCTGCCGCGATCGCAGCGAGCGAACGGCCGCCTTGGCCCGCCAGGCCGGCTGCGAGCTGCTCGAAGGGCTGGAATCGGTGGTGGCCGTGTCCGAGGTGATTCTGTCGCTTGTGCCGCCGGCGGCGGCCGTCGATTTGGCGCGGCAAGTGGCCGGCTGCAACACCGCATTGCCGCCGCTCTACGTCGACGCCAACTCGATTTCGCCCGAAACCGCCCTGGAGATCGAACAGCTTCTGGGCGATAGCGGCATCCGGTTCGTCGATGCGGCGATTCACGGGCTGGCCAGCCGCCTGCCGCAGCAGGGACGGATGTATCTGAGCGGTCCCGAGGCAGAGCAACTCGCTCGGCAATGGCAGGCCGTCGCGCCCATGCGCGTCGTCAGCGAACAAGCCGGCCGGGCCTCGGCGATGAAGATGTTGCTCAGCGGCATCTCGAAGGGGCTGGTGGCGTTGTTTTTAGAAATCGCTCTGACGGCGCGCGAGGCGGACCTGCTCGATGGGTTTCTGGAAAACTGTGACGATTTCTACCCGGCCATTATGTCGGCCGCGGGGCGCATGCTGCCGACGTATCCGCGGCACGCCGAGCGCCGCGCGCAGGAGATCGGCGAACTGGAAGCGATGCTCCGCGGGCTGGGGCTGCGGCCCGGCATGACGGCCGAGGCCCGCGAATTGATCGCCGCCGTCGCGGGCGCCAGACTAGGCGGGCTGGCGCAGGACGGCGAACTTAGCGTGCGAGATTTCATCGAATTTTTGGCACTCAACAACCCGCTGCGTCTGGCCGAGCCGCTCTCGGCCGGCGCGGCAACTTCCTGAAAGAAGGAGAACGATCATGGCCAGCAATCAACCGCGTTCGGCCGAAATTCATCCGGGACCCGGCTTTCGCGTGCGGCTGGAGCATCCGCGCCCCGCGCCTTCGCTGGTGCGAGCGCTGCGGGCCTTCGACACGCCCGACATCTCTGATCTGCTCAACCGGCTTTACTCGGTCGATGCGCGGATTTCGTGCCTGACCGGCGACCATCACCGGCTATGCGGCCCGGTTTGCACCGTCAAGGTGTTTCCCGGCGACAACCTGATGGTACACAAGGCGCTGGACGTGGCGCAGCCGGGCGATGTGGTGGTGGTCGATGCCCGCGGTTCGTCGATGAACGCGGTGCTGGGCGACATCATCTGCACCAAGGCCCGGCATCGGGCGATCGGCGGCTTCATTGTCGACGGCCTGATTCGCGACCTGCCCGGCATCTTGAAGCTCGACTTCCCGGTGTTCGCGCGCGGCACCACGCCCGTCGGTCCGTTGCATCGCGGTCCCGGCGAGATCAACTATCCGATCGCCTGCGGCGGGACGGTGGTCAACGCCGGCGACATCGTGGTGGCCGATGCGGCGGGCATCGTGGTGGTGCCCTTGGACATCGCCGAAGAATTGCTCGAGCGTCTCGAGCGGCACGCCTCGACCAACGCCTCCTACCTGGCGGCGGTGGAACGTGGTGAGTTCTCGAATCAATGGGTCGATCGGTTGCTCAGCGAGCATGGCTGCCCTTACGACCACGGCGACGAGGCGGCGGTCGAAGCGTCGCCCGAGCTGGACGTGCCGGTGGCCTGGGGCGAGCTGGCCCAAGCCAAGGGGTTTTGATCGAGCATCAAAACGCGGTAATTCTTACGTTCGACGTCGGTAGGGAACGGACTCCGTGCCGTTCCGTGAACCGCGAGCGACGTCTCGCCGACGCGCGAGGCCGCAGAGGGAAAGTCAAAATGCAAAAGGCAAAATCGGAAAATGTTAGAGCATCGCGAAACTGATTCAATGACGCCCTGTATGGCGTGCCGCATGGACTTCTCTCGGCACCCACTGCTGCTGCGCGGCCTGACGTTCACGTCGCGCGTGCGGCGCGCGGCCTGGCGGCGGCGACGCGCCGTCAAAGAACTCGCCTTGGAGCGGACGCTCTTCTATCGGCGCGTGTGGCACGAAGCGGCCGCGGCGCTCGGAGCATCGATCGAGGCCGTGGGCGATGAGATCTTCGAGATCCGCTTGGGCGACTGGCGCACCAAGGTGCAACGCAACTACACGGCGGCCGACGATGCGGTGACGCTGGAACTGGTCGGCCAAAAGCCGCTGGTGCTGGAGCTGCTCGCGCGGCAAGGCTTGCCGGTGCCGCGCTGGCGGGCATTCACCACGGCTTCGCTCGACGCGGCGGCGGCGTTCATCCAGCGCGTGGGCGGCGACTGCGTGGTGAAGCCCGCCCGCGACACCGGGGGCGGCGACGGCGTGACGACGCACGTGCGCACGCGCTGGCAGCTTGCCCGTGCCGCCGCTCGGGCGGCGGTGTTTGGCGAAGAGTTGAGCATCGAACAGCAGGTGGCCGGCGACAATTATCGCCTGCTGTATCTCGACGGCGTGCTGCTCGATGCCGTGGTCCGCCGCCCGCCCAGCGTCGTGGGCGACGGCCGCTCGACGGTGGCCGCGCTGGTCGAGCGACTGAACAATGTGCGTGTGACGTGGGGATCGGAGGCGGCCCAGTCGCTGTTGGCCCGCGATCAAGACATGCTCCAGACGCTGGCGGCGCAGGGTCTCACGCTCGCCTCGGCGCCTGCCGCCGGTCGCACCGTGCGCCTGAAGACCGTCATCAATGACAACGCGGCCAACGACAATGCGGCGGCCACTCATCTGCTTTGTCGCGAAGTGGTTGAGGCGGGCGCGGCGGCGGCGGCGGCGGTTGGCGCGCGGCTGGCCGGCGTCGACATCATCACCACCGATCCTGGCCGGCCCTTGGCCGCGACCGGCGGCGTGCTGCTGGAGGTCAACACCACGCCCGGCTTTTATTATCATTATTGCCGCGAGGGCGCCCCCTGCCCGGTGGCCTTGCACGTGCTGAATTACCTGCGCAATTTGCCGCAGCAGAGATGCCCGGATTTGGTTGATTCGCTGCGGTAAGGTACGTTTCGAGTGGTGAGTGGTGAGTGGTGAGTGGTGAGTGGTGAGTGGTGAGTGGTGAGTGGTGAGTGGTGAGTGGTGAGTGGTGAGTGGTGAGTGGTGAGTGGTTCCGTTTCATCCCGTGTAGGGAACGGACTGCGTGCCGTCCCGCGAACCAAGAGCAACGTCATCTCGTCCATCGCCCAGCGCGGCAGAGCGAAAGTCAAAATGCAAAAGTCAAAACGGGAGATCATCACGATCAAGAGTGACTAAAGGACGCCCTGTATGGCGTGCCGCGCGAAAGTTGAGGCAACGCCCACTGGCACGCACCCAACGGCACGGAATCCGTGCCCTACAGACCCTAGTTCTCTGAATCCCCAACCCCCAACCCCCAACCACTCACCACTCACCACTCACCACCCATGTCCTCCGCCTGCGAACTCGAAACGCCGAAGCCCGCCGCCGAAGCCACCGTTGCCCGGCGCCGCGGCACGCCCTTGCCGGCGGCCATCGTGGTGGGGGGCGGCGCCAACGCGCTGTCGATCGCGCGCAGCCTGGGACGGTCGGGCGTGACCGTCTACGCCCTCAACGAGCCAACGGCGCATGTTCGCTATTCACGCTATGCGCGCTGGGTCGACGTGCCCGCCGACGCCGAAGCCCAGGCCGCCTGGCTGTTGGGAACCGCCTCGGAACCTTTGCGCGGCAGCGTGCTTCTGGCCGCCGGCGACGCGGCCATCGAATTGATCGCCGAACACCGCGATGAACTGGCCCAGAAGTTTTTGCTCGATCTCTCGAACTGCGCCGCGCAGCGGACGATGCTCAACAAGCTCGACACCTATCGCGCGGCGGTGGCGGCGGGCGTGCCCACGCCGCGGTTCTGGCTGGCCACCACGCTGTCGCAACTCGACGCCTTGCGCGGCTCGCTGGTGTTTCCGCTGATCGTCAAGCCGCGGCTGTCGCACGTGTTTGAAGAACGTTTTGGCCGCAAGTTTCTGGTGGCCGAATCGCACGAGCAATTGGTCGAAGCGTTCCGCGTGGTGCAAGACGCCGACATCGAAACAATGCTGGTCGAACGAATTCCCGGCGGCGACGACCACCTGTGCAGTTACTACACTTATCTTGACGACGCCGGCACGCCGCTGTTCGACTTCACCAAGCGAATCATCCGCCGCTGGCCGGTGGGCATGGGCGGCGCGTGCTACCACATCACCGATCACGTGCCCGAAGTCCGCGAGTTGGGCCTGAAGCTCTTTCAGCACGTCGGCCTGCGCGGGCTGGCCAACGTGGAGTTCAAGCTCGACCCCCGCGACGGGCAGCTCAAATTGATCGAGTGCAACGCGCGTTTCACGGCGGCCAACGGGCTTTTGGCCGATTGCGGCTTCGACTTGGCGCGGTTGGTGTATAACCGGCTGGCCGGACTCGAGCCGCCGCAGCTAGCGTATCGCCGCCGGGGCGTGCGTCTCTGGTATCCGATCGACGACTTCAAATCTTTCCGCGAGCTGCGCCAGCGTGGCGAGCTCACGCTGGCCGGTTGGCTGGCCAGTCTTTGCCATCGGCAGACCTTTCCGTTTTTTCGTTGGCGCGATCCCCTGCCCACCTTGATGGTCGAAGCCCGCCGGCTAGGTCGCGGCCTGCGACGATTCATCGCGCGTCGCTGAGCGCTCGTTCGTCTGTCGCCACGACGCCGATCGCGCCGACTCAGGTGCCGGCTCGCACACTCGGCTGGCAGGCGTTGCCGGCCACGACTAGACTGAATAGAACGCTTTTATGAAATGATGCAAAGGGTTGACGGCGATGCCAACACGCAACATCGATCTAACTGAGCATTACGATCAGTTTGTAGTTGAGCAACTGAGCGCCGGACGGTATAGCAACATCGACGAGGTGTTGCGTGCCGGGCTGCGCCTTTTGGAACAGCAAACGCACGAGGACCAGAAAAAGCTCGAATTACTGCGGACCTTGGCGGCGGAAGGATACCGGCAACTCGATCGTGGAGAGGGCGTTCAGATTAAGAGCCGGCGGGAACTCGAAGATCTTATGGACCGCATCGACCGCCGTGCAATCGAGCCGCCCGATAAGCTATCGAAAGGTGCCTAATGCAATGCGGCAATATGCCATTTCGCCTGCGGCCCAGGAGGACATTGAATCGATTCTGGCATGGACGCACGAAAACTTTGGCGAGCACGCAAGGCTCCGATATAAGTCCGTCATTTTCCAAGCATTGAATGACCTGGCAGAAAATCCGACGAGGGCCGGAACGCAGGTGCGATCGGAGGTTGATCATCAAGCGCGCACCTATCATTTACGGCATAGTCGTCGCCACCTCAATCCGCTGCCACGCAATCATGCTTCGTCCCCTTCATAAAAACCATCCCGGTGACCAACATGGAACGATGACGATAAGAACCCGCCGCGTGCAAGGCCGTCAAATCCACGCGCCTACGCGCCGCGCACCGCGGCGGCCCAGCGCTGGAGCATCTGAAACTGCAAACCAAAGTCGTGCTCGCCGACGCCCAAGGGGCTTTTGAAAAAACTGGCCAGAAAGGTCAACAAGCCCGTGTCGCCGTGGCGATAGGCCCGCTCGGTGAAGCGCACCAGATCGAGCACCAGCGGCGCCGCCAGCAGTGAGTCGCAGCCCTGCCAAATGAACTGAAACGTCATCGGCGTGCCGAGAAAGCCGGTGAAGTGCACGTGGTCCCAGGCGGTCTTCCAGTCGCCCATGCTGTCGATCCGCTCGATCGTCACCAGCGTCTGCGGCGGGTAGCCCAAAATCTGCCCCAGCAGCCGGTCTTTGCTGGTCACCTTGGCTTGCTTGTTGGCCGGATCGTCGAGCACGCGGGCGTCCATGTTGCCAAAGATGTTGTGCCCGACCCAACTCATCACCTGCAGGTTGCGCTTGGCGAACATGGGCGCCAGCACGCTCTTTAGCAGCGTCTCGCCGGTTTTGCCGTCGTGACCCATGTGGCGCGTGCCGCGCTGCCGCGCCAGGTCGTCGATGGCCGCCATCGCCGAACCCAGCGAGGGCGTGAAGTTCAAATACGAATAGCCCAGGTCCAACGCCGCGATGGCATACAGCGAACTGGCCGGCAACGCCAGGCGACCGGGCTTGTCGATCTGCCGGGCAAGCTCCTTATACGTGGCCGGCCAGGCGTCGGCGTCGGCGGGCGGCTCGGTCGAGGCCACGTTGACCACAATCACATGGTCGAGTCGCTGCGCCTGGGCGAACTGCCGCAGGTCTTCTTGAATGCGCTCGATGGCCTGCCGAGGCTTTTCTTTCAGCTTGGCGGCGGGCGGGCCGGCCAGCGATTCGATCGTGGGGCCGACATTGAGCAGCGTGCCGGGGCGAATCTGCTGATCGATGCGATCCAGCTCCGCCTTGCACTTCTGCAACACGCCGGCGTCGATCGCCCGGCTTTCGCGGTGCAGGCGCAGCGCCTCGTCGTACAGGCCGACCTGGCGGATTTCGTGTCCGCCGACGACAAAGTCTTCCCAGCGGGCCAGCCCCAGCTCAGCGAATTCGGGCAACTCGCTGACCAGGCCGGCCTGGCCGATCAGTCCTTTTTTCAAAGCGACAAGGCCGACGGTGGCAGTGCATGCCACGCCTCCCTTGGCGCCGATCAACCAAACACCGGTACGTGGACGAGGCATGCTTCCGCAACGCGAACGAGAAAGGTACTATGATTGTCGGCCGAGCGAGGCTGGTCAAGCCGGTGGCGGCGAAGTCTGGCGTCTGTAGGGAACGCCCTCTGTGGCGTTCCGTGTGGGCGGCGCGAGGTCGAATCGCAGGTTGCGGTGCGCCAGGCGTTCCGGTGCAGAAGCCGTAGGGCGGGCCGAGCGAAGCGAGTTCCACCTTTGGCATCGGCAAGCCTCTGCCCCAGCCACCCGCGGTAGCCAAACAACAGCGAAAGAGAACACAGCAGATGCCGCTTACCGTTTCACGTTTAGTGCAAGCCCTCGAACCCTCGGCCACGTTGGCCATGGCCGCCAAGGCCAAAGAGCTGAAGGCGTCGGGCAAGACCGTCTACGACTTCAGTGTGGGCGAGCCCGACTTCATCACGCCCCGGCACATTCGCGAGGCCGCCACCGCCGCCATGAACGCCGGCCACACACACTACACGCCCGTGGCCGGCATCCCAGAACTGCGGGCCGCGGTGGCCAAAAGCTATCGCCAGCGGCACGGGCTGGAGTATTCGCCGCAGCAAGTGGTCGTGTCCAACGGCGCCAAGCACTCGCTGCACAACATCTTCACCGCGGTGTGCGACCCCGGCGACGAAGTGATCATTCCCGCTCCTTATTGGGTCAGCTATGCCGAGCTGGTCAAGCTCACCGGCGCCCGGCCCGTGATTGTCGCCACCCAGGAAAGCGACGATTTCAAGCTCACGCGCGAGCGGTTGCAAGCGGCCCTGACGCCCCGCAGCCGCATGCTGCTGTTGTGCTCTCCCTCGAACCCCACGGGCAGCCTCTATTCGCCCGAAGAGCTGACCGCCCTGGCCGACGTGGCCATCGAGCGCGATCTGATCGTCGTGGCTGACGAAATCTACGAGCGGCTGATTTACGGCAATCATCGCTTCGCCAGCTTTGCCACGCTGCGGCCCGGCCTGGCCGAACGCACGATCACGGTCAACGGCGTCAGCAAGGCCTACGCCATGACCGGCTGGCGGATTGGCTGGACGCTTTCACCGCCGCACATCGCCAAGGCGATGGAGAGCTTGCAGAGCCAGGAGACCTCGAACCCATCGAGTGTCAGCCAATACGCGGCACTGGCCGCGCTGGAAGGCCCGCAGCAGTGCGTCGACGAGATGCTGGCCGAGTTTTCGCGGCGGCGCGAGTTTGTGCGGCGGCGGATCGGCGAATTGCCGCGGCTAAGTTGCTGCGAAATGGGCGGGGCATTTTATGCCTTCGTGAATATTCAGGCGCATCTGGGGCGCACCTATCGCGGCGCGCGGGTCGACAATTCGGCGCAGTGGTGCCTGGAGTTGTTGGCGCAGCAGAGCGTGGCCACGGTCATGGGTTCGGCCTTTGGCGCCGAGGGTTATGCGCGGCTCTCGTTCGCCACCAGCCTCGAGCAGCTCGAAGCAGGCTTAGCGCGAATCGAAGCGTTTTTGAAAAGCCCGGCGTAGGGTGAGCCGAGCATCCGTAGGGTGGGCCGAGCGCAGCGAGGCCCACCATCGGCCTACGGCCTCAAACAGCCTCCAACCCCAGCAGCTTGTAAATCCGCGGGTCGGCCAGCGTGTCGGCAATCAGTGCCGCGCCGTCGAAATGGTGATTCTGGCTGTGTTCGCCGGGCACCGCGACGGCAATCGCGCCGGCGGCCACCGCCGCGCGGCAGCCGTTCTGGCTGTCTTCCAACACACACACCTCACCGGTTGGCAGGCCGAACCGCGCCGCCGCTTTGCGATAAATCTCGGGGTGCGGCTTGCCGTCGGTCACGTCTTCCGACGTCAGAATGAACTGAAACCGCGGGGCCAGGCCGAAGCGCGACAGCACGCGGTCGACAAACCGCCGCCCGCTGCTGGTGCCGATCGCCTTGGGAATCTGCGCCTGTTCCAGTGCGGCCAGCAGCGCCGCGGCGCCCGGCATCAGCGCCAGCCGCGCATCGAGAATGGCCGGGAAAATCTGCTCGGTTTCGGCCGTCAGCGTCTCGACCGTATCCGCCAGCTCGTGATAGTCGATCATCATTTGCAAGGCGATGCGGCCCGGCCGGCCCATGATGGCGTGCAGCAACTCCGGGCCGAACTCACAGCCGCGCCGCCGCAGCAGCTCGCTGCCGACCTCTTGATACAGCTCTTCGGTGTTGAACAGCAGGCCATCGAGATCGAAGACGACGGCGCGCGGGCGAGGCAGAGCAGGCATCCAATGCGAAGGGCAAAACCAGGTCGGGGCGAAATGTTTGATCCTACCGCAACTGAGCGCAAGAATCCATGCAGTCCACCGGCTGATGGTGTCCTCATCGTGTGTGCCTGATGGGCGGCGAAACACTAACCCGAAGCGCCAGCGAGGCGAAAACGGAGCTTTCCTCGCTGGCGCTTCGGGTTAGTGTGGGCAGGCACACGCGATTAGGACGCCACCCACCGGCTAGCCCGCTTTGACGCGCAGCGCGTGATCTTCGAGCCCGTCTTCGGGCAGCTTGAGCGTGGCGGCGGGCGGAATGCGGCGTTCGGGCACAATGCCCCGCGTGCCGCCGGCAAAGAATTCCGCAAATCGCGCGGCGGGGCCCGAGGCAAACTCGGCCTGCAGCTCGGCCAGCACCTGCTTCCATTTGCGACCGCTGCGATAGATCAGCCGATAGGCCGCCTTGAGCTGGCCGATCTCGTCGTTGCTGAAGCCGTTGCGGCGCAGGCCGATGGTGTTCAGCCCCACCACATAGCCGCTGCCGCCGTCGATGGTCACATAGGGCGGCACGTCTTTGATGACCCGCGCCAGCCCGCCCACCATCGCAAAGCAGCCGATGCGGCAGAACTGGTGGACGGCCACGTTGCCCGACAAATAGGCCCGGTCTTCCACCACCACGTGCCCCGCCAGCAAGGCGTTGTTGGCAAAAATGGCGTGGCTGCCCACGTGGCAGTCGTGGGCGATGTGCGCCCCGGCCATCAGCAGGTTCGAGTCGCCCACCGTGGTCGATTCGTGCTCGTGCAACGCCCGGTGAATCGTCACGTGCTCGCGAAGGGTGTTGTGAGCGCCGATGGTCACCGTGCCGATGCGTTCGGGCATTCGCAAATGCTGCGGCAAACCGCCGATCACCGCCCCTTCAAACAGGTGATTGGCCGCTCCGAGCGTCACGCCTTGCTTGATGACGACGTGCCCTTCGAGCGTACAACCATCGCCGATGACCACGCCGCGTTCGACGATCGAGAAGGGTCCGATGACCACATCGCGGCCAAGTTGCGCCGAGGGGTGAACCACGGCCAAGGGATGAATTTGCACCGGCGATCCTCAGGCAAGTGTAACGGTTTCTCCACGTTAGTCTATCGGTTGTGGGGGGCGATCAATTCAACCGATCTGGCCGTGGACGAAGGCCGCGAGATGCCCATTTCCGCCATTTTGCCCGGCTCGCCGCGGCGCGGGCAAATAAAACGCGTCAACCGAGCTCTGTAAAGAACGGATTCCGTGCCGTTGCGAGCGAGACGAAACGTCGCCCTGCCCTGCCTCCAGACGATTCGTCAGCCCGTGGAAGCCCGACGCGAGAGTGTGTCATTTCTTGCCGTGCTGCTTCTTCGCTTTGGTCCGCGGCGCGACGGCCTTGCGCCCGATGCGCGGTTGCTGGCCCTCGGCCACCAGATCGAGGGCCGCGGAATTGATGCAAAACCGCAGGCCGGTGGGCGGCGGTCCATCGTCGAAAACGTGACCTAAATGGGCGTCGCAGCGAGCGCAGGTCACTTCGACCCGCAACTCCGGCGCACTCAAATCGAGCGCGGTGTTGACGTGCTTCTTGTCGGCGGGCTTCCAGAAACTGGGCCAGCCGGTGCCCGATTCGAACTTGGCCTTCGAGTCGAACAGCGCCGCGCCGCAGCAGACGCAATGATAGACGCCGGGGTCTTTGGTATGGCAGTATTTGCCCGTGCCGGGTTCTTCGGTCGCTTTCTCGCGCGTCACGCGGTACTGCCGAGACGACAGAATTTTCCGCCACTCGCGGTCGGTCTTATGGACGAATCTGGCGTCGTCGTCCGCGGCGTCGGGCGATGCGTCGGGCGATTTGGCATCGTCGCCGCGTTTGGCGCGGGCCTCGTTGCCATCGGGCGAGTCCGCTTCGCCGTGGCGGCGCGGGCGGTCGGCGGCGCGGCTGCATGCCGCCGCGCACAGAATCATGACCAAAACCAACCAACCGAGCCACGCCTGATATCGCATGTCGTTGGATTCTCCCGAGGGCCACGCCGCTGGCATTATATCCGTTGAAGCCTGGGCGACAATTGCAACACGATGCTCGTAATACTCTGTTAGTTCAAGTTTCGCAGTTTTTGCTAGCAGCAGTGTAGCTGGCACGGGCCCCTTGGTTAAAGAGCGAGCCTCCCGAAGAATGCCTTTAGAACAAGAGCATCTGAAGGAGGCCCGCAATGTACTTGGCAAGTTCGTTCGCG
>JAICLL010000262.1 GCA_025927475.1 Pirellulales bacterium | reverse complement strand
TTTCTGACGAATCGCGGGCAAGTTCTGCCGGCGAAAAGAGTTCGAACGAGAAAGCTCGTGGCGGTTGGCTGCCCTGGAACGAGGAATTCCGTTTGATGATGGGCCGTTTTATGAGGGGCCGCGTGCCGCGGAAGACGCGGAAACCGCCCGGCACAAGGCCGGGAGCTACCGGGCGTAGCGCCCGCGGGCAACAGCAGCGCGGAAGCGCGCTGCCGCTTCCTATCAACCCACCACCGCATCGCAGAACCTCCTGCGCTGTGGCCGTCTGGCGGCGGTCGGCCTCGCCTCTCCCAACGGGAGAGGAACTTTAGGGCCGAGAGTCGTCGGCGGTCGGTCGTGTTTGGTTCTTCAGGCTCACAAGCATTCGGCGAACGCCGGCGCCTGGAATCGATAAGCTTTGCGGCGCGCTTCCGAACTGAACCGTCCGCGATCGTACCCGGCTTTCCGCCGAGGTCAAGCAGATTCTTCGCGGTTTCGCATTTTGGTCAAAACCTCATGCGGCGCGAACCGGTGAACCAAAGAGGCGCGAGCCGCGTAGAAACAAGTAGCGGGCCATCTTTTGCCGATTTGGTAAGCTCCCGACGAGATGGAACCGATCGAGCCGCGCTGGCGTCTAAGGGGATAGCGGCCTGGTTTCTTCCGCGCCGCCGGCCAGGCCGCTGCTTCAAGCGACGCGCGGCGGCGGTGATTTGCAATCCGGCGAAAACCATGTCGGCGTGGGGCGAAAACCGACCAAGCCACCCCGCTTGTTATAATGCGGGTTGCGGGCCATGCGTCGCACGCCCGTGGTTTCGGAAAGCAGCTCGGATGAGGAAATGACATGGTGGCGCACTTTTTTGGCCTGAAAGCCCACCAAGCCAGTTTCTTGAGAGGATGAGGGACGAGGGCGATCGCTGAAAATTGCCAGACGACCAAGGCATGCAATACGGCGGCGTCGAGATGCTTGCATAAACCGCGATTGATGGATAAGGTTCGTGCCGCAATGCCTTGCGCTTGCTCATGATACGGTAAGCTTGCGGCGCGGTGTGGCTTGGTTTTCCGCAAGCAACTCGACGAGGGCGGGGCCGGGCCATTGGTCACCATTTGTCGTGCGCGGTCGCCGGCTAAAGAACCGTGGACACAGCTCGTTTGACAATGCGGCCCCTCGGCGTTATTGGTTTGATGCCGAATTACACGCGCATGAACACACCTCCGGCACGAATGCAGCCCGAAACGAACCCTATGGACGCCGCGTCGTCGAGCATTGGCTCGTTAGCGCGTCGATCGAGCGCCATCGACTCCGCCCCGCGGTCGCGGCGTCGGCAAATCGGCCGCCGGTGGCTGATTGTCGCCGCGGCATGCGCCGTGATCGTCTACAGTGGTTATCAGCGGCGGCCATGCGGGGCCGACGCCGGAAGATCGTTCGCAGGTGATCGTCCTGAGATTTTGTCGGACGTGAAAACACTTCGCATCGGCACGTTCAACATTCATGGCGGAATGGGGCGACACGGGGTGCGCGACTTGTCGCGGACCGCCGACTCGCTTGACGCGCTAGATCTGGTGGGCTTGAACGAAGTCCGCGACGCCGGCTTCGGCGAGTCTGAAGGGCAGGCCGAGTGGCTCGGGCGACGGCTCAAGCTCCGCTGGCTGTTTGCCCCGACTGAAGAGCGCTGGTGGCACAGCCGCTTTGGCAATGCCGTGTTGTCGGCGCTGCCCGTCAGCTCGTGGCAAACGTCGCCCTTGCGGCAGCGGTACAGCCACAGTTGCCGCAACGCCGTGCTGGTCACCGCCCGGCATGGCGAGCGCGAGATCCACATGGTGATCACTCATCTCGACCGAACCGACGAAGAGCGGCGCCACCAGTTGCGAACCGTCGCCGATCTTTTTCTGGCGTTGGCCGAACCGGCGGTCTTGCTGGGCGACCTGAACAGCACGCCAGACGATCCGGAGATCGCGCGCTTGCTGTCGCAGCCCGGCGTCGGCGACCCGCTGGGCGAGGTCATGGGTGACCAGACGCCGCCGCACATCGACTGGATACTGACCCGCGGTTTCAAGACGGTCGACGCGGGCCTCCGCGACGACGGGGCTTCCGACCATCCGCTGGTCTGGGCCGAGCTGGATTACCGCACCCCGCCGCGCGAATGAGCCGGTGGCTGGGCTTGCCGCTGGGCTCAGCAAGGGGAGCGTGTCGTGGTCGAAGTCGCGCTTGGCCAGGGCGACGACGGCGATCAGAGGAATCGCCGCCAGCACGAGGCGCAGCAGGCATGTCTGCCAGGCCGGCCGGCGGCGCAAAACCGGCAGTTCGGTGACCAGGCATAACAGCGGCGCGAGAAAAACCGTCAAGGCACGACCGGTAGAAAGTTGCCCAAAGAAATGCCCAATGAACAACAGGCTAAATAGCGCCACGGCGCCCAGGCTGACGGCGCCTTCAACGCTGTCGCCGGAGAGCTTACGCAGGCCGCACGCCAAGGCGCATCCCGCCAGCGCGCCTGCCAGGGGCAAGGCCGCCGCGCCGCCGCCCAAGTATCCCGCCAGCATCGTCGCCAGCCCGCCAGCGAGCGCCGCCTGCGCCAGCGCCAAGCAAAGCGAAGCTCCGCCCGATCGGTGAGATATCCAGATCAACAGCGCCCAGACGACCATCAATACGCTTCCGCTAGTCAGATGAATGGCCGCGGCCAGCGGGACTGACCATTCGGGCGTGTCGCCACTGAGATAGATTGAGCCATGCAGCAGAATGCGGCCTACCGACATCGCCAGCGCAAGCCGACAGCACCACACCAACCATCGCGGTACAGCGGTAGCGGCGGAGATGAGCTCGATGACGATGGCAAGCGGCAGCACGATCGTCAGCAATCGACCAAGACCGCTGGCGGGCGGCCAGGCGAGGGGCAACTGCAGAACATACCCGCCGCGGGCCAACCCCGCGGCCACCGCCATGACACAGGCCACCTTTCTGCGAGCGAGGCTGGCCGGCGGCCGGGGCGCGCCGACCGCCAGCGCGACGACCGCACTGACGCTGGCGGCCAGCGCCAGGGCCGACCCGTACGTATGCAAATCGGGCATGCGTTATTTTCGCGCGCCTTCGAAATCGATATACACCAGGGCTTCGTCGCCGATCAGACCGATCTGCGTTTTGTCAAAACCGAAATCGCTCCGCTTGAACGACAGTTGTGTCGAGAAGCCGATGCGCTTGGTGCCCATAAACTCGGCCTCTTTGCCGCCCTCGAGCGTCAGCGTGACCTTCTTCGTCTTGCCGTGCATCGTGAAGTCGCCCGTCACTTCATAGCCGTCGTTGACGCGCTTGACGCTGGTGCTGCGAAAGTCGATGGTCGGAAACTGCTTGGCATCGAAATAGTCGGGCTGGCGGAGATGCTCGTCGCGGGCTTTGTTGGCGGTGTCGACGCTGTCGACCTTGATCGACAACTGAAACCAGCTTTTGGCGGGGTCTTGTTTGTCGATGGCAAACTTGCCCTCGGCTTCATTGAAACGCCCGTGGATCCAGCTAATGTCGAGATGGCGGGCCTTGAAGCTGATCGACGAATGGACCGGGTCGTAAGCATACTCGTCGGCGGCGCGGGCGGAGCTGCCCGACGCCGGGCAGCACACGCCGGCCACGACGGTGAGGATGAACGTTGAGACGAATCGGCGCACGAGATTGCTCCTTAAAAAAACAGCGGTTTACGGGAAGTTGAGAGTGAGCCACGGGCATGCCCATCGTATTCTCGGGCAAGCGGTGAGTAAAGCGCCCGCCGCCGCGAGATCGGCTTGGCACTAAGCTTTGGCCTCGACTAGGATAGTGGAGGTTCCAGGGAGATCTGAGCATGGCAGAAGCGGCAGTTGAACTCAGCGGTTGGGAAAGGGCGCTCATGGCGGCGGAAAAGGTCAAAGAGCGGCTCAGTCGGGCCACGCGCGCCTTGGATTCCGCCGGCGTGCGCTATGCCGTCGCCGGGGGCAACGCCGTGGCCGAATGGGTGGGCCGGGTGGATGAAGACGCGGTGCGCACGACGCGCGATGTCGATTTGCTGGTCCGGCGAGACGACCTGCCGAAGGTTCGCGCAGTGCTGGAAGCGGCCGGCTTCGTCTATCACCAGGTGCTCAATGTCGAGACGTTCATCGATGGGCCGCAAGGCAAACCCAGCGGTGGGGTCCATTTGCTGTTCGCGGGCGAAAAGCTGCGGCAGAGCGACGACTTTCCTTTGCCCGATCTCGACCAATCGGAACGGGCCGTGCAATTTCAGGTGGCAAACCTCGAAGCTCTGGTTCAGATGAAATTGATGGCCTACAGGCGCAAAGACCAAGTTCACTTGTTGGACCTTCTTGGCGTCGGCCTGCTCGACGCGAGTTGGCCCGCGCGTTTGCCGCCGCCGCTGGGCGCTCGTTTGCAGCAATTGCTGGATGATCCGAACGGTTGAGAGGCGAACGAGTTCGATCGCGGTGCATCCGTTGGTCGGTGCGGCCCCGAGCGATACAATAGCCTGATGCGAAGAATTTCCGTACAGTCGCTTTACCTGGCCGCGGTGCTCATCGTCAGTGCGCTGGTGGTGGGCTACGTGGTTTGGCCCGAGGCCCAGGCCGGCCCTCGGCGGCTGGCTTTGGAAGATATTCCGTTCGATGGCGCGGCGGCCTACAAATATCTGCGTGAAGCCTGCGATTTCGGACCGCGCCCCAGCGGCTCGAAAGCGATGCTGGCGCAGCGACGCTGGCTGGTCGAGCACTTCAAAGCCTGCGGCGGCGAGGTGGCGTTGCAATCGTTCAAAGCCCGGCATCCGCTCGATGGCTCGACGGTGCCGATGGCCAATATCATCGCCCGCTGGCATGCCGACCGGCGCGAGCGGGTGCTGCTGTGCGCCCATTACGACACGCGGCCCTTTCCCGACCGCGACCCGCGCCATCCCAAGGGCGTTTTCGTGGGCGCCAACGATGGCGCCAGCGGCGTGTCGGTCTTGATGGAACTGGCGACCCGGCTGGCCAAGCTGCCGGGCGAGCTGGGCGTCGATATCGTGCTGTTCGACGGCGAAGAGTTGGTGTTTGACGAGGTCGGCGAATACTTTCTGGGGGCGACGCATTTTGCCCGTGAGTATGTCCGCCAGCCGCCCGAGGCGCCGTATCGCTGGGGAATATTGCTCGATATGGTCGGCGGCGCCGAGCTGCATTTACCCCAAGAAATCAACGGTCTGGGTTGGCACGACACGCGGCCGCTGATTGCCGCCCTGTGGGGCACGGCTCGGCGGCTGGGCGTGCGCGAGTTCATCGCTCGCCGCGGACGCGAAGTGCGCGATGATCACTTGCAACTGCACGACATCGCGGGAATTCCGGTCTGCGACATTATTGACTTTGACTATCCCTATTGGCATACCGAACAAGACACGCCGCGGCACTGCTCGGCGCTGAGCCTGGCCAAGGTGGGCTGGGTGCTCGACACATGGCTCCATGAAGAAAGCACCGGCAGCAGGCCCAGGGGCCGACGATGAGCAGCACCAGCGCGAGCGTGATGGCGGCGCTCTTCGGCGCCCTGGATCGAGGTGTGCGACCCGCGGCGCCAGATCCTTGGCACTTCCTATCGGTCGCCATGACCTGGCTGATGCCGCTGATGATCGCGTTGCTCGGCGGCGGATTGTTGCTGTGGCATTGGCAATGTTGGCGGGCGGCCTGCGCGGCTGACGACGGACATGCCGAACTGGCTTATCAGCGGCGCCGATTTCGGCGGCGGATGCAGACCAGCGGCCTGTTGTTGCTGATCGGCGCGGCCATGGTGGGCGGACAGGCAATTTCTCCCGCTCGCCACCCGTCGTTGTTTGTCTCGGTCTGGGCCGGCGTGGCGGTGTTGGCTGTCTGGGCGATGGCATTGGCCGCTGCCGATATGCTGGCCACACGGGCGCATGTCGGCCGGTTGTTGCGGCGGCAGTTTGCCGAGCAGGCCAAGTTGCAGGCAGAACTGACGCGGAAAAAAGCCGACACGATCGTGAAAGCCCCGCCGGCCGATGGCCCTGGCGAAGGGCGTAGGAACACGTCTGTAAGCTTTTAGGCGGCAAGCCGGTAGCTAACCTCTTGGCACCTTGGTGAAAAAGGAGAGATTGGGCGAGTCTGTATCCAATTCTGGAGTCGGTCGTCGTC
>JAICLL010000224.1 GCA_025927475.1 Pirellulales bacterium | reverse complement strand
GCTTCGGATTCCTTGGGGTCGAGCCGGATGGCGGCGTCGAAATCGGCGAGTGCTTTGTCGGAATCGCCCTTCGTACCCCATGTCGTGCCACGGCCAACGTGGGCGTGCGAACTCTTAGGGTCGAGCCGGATGGCCGCGTCGAAATCGAAGAGCGCTCTGTTCCAGTCACCGATGGCATGCCGGGCCCTGCCGCGGCCAATAAGGGCCTCCCAATTCCTCGGTTCGAGCCGGGATGGCCTCGTCGTAATCCGCGAGAGCTTTACCCAAATCGCCCTTATTCTCCCAGGCCGAACCACGGCTCGCATAGGACACGGCATTCTTCGGGTCGAGCTCGGTGGCCTCGTCGTAATCCGTGATTGCTTTGTCGTATTCCCCCTTAGTCTCCCATGCCTTACCGCGGCCAATATATGCATCGGAATACTTGGGGTCGAGCCGGACGGCCTCGTTGAAATCGGCGAGCGCCCTCTCGTACTCACCTTTGCTGAGCCATGAGTAACCACGGAAAATATAGGCGTTTGAATCCTTCGGATCGAGCCGAATAGCCTCGTCGTAATCGGCGAGTGCCTTGTCCCCTTCGCCCTTTGCGCCCCAGGCCCAGGCACGCCGAATATAAGGGCCAGAATTCTTTGGATTGAGCCGCACGGACTTGTCGTAGTCGCCAATCGCCTTGTCGTATCCGCCCTTAGATTCCCAGACGCTGCCACGAGCTTCGTAAGCTTTTGATAAAAGCATCACGTTCCCCTTTAGTCCGAGCCGGATGGCCTCGTCGAAGTCGGCGATTGCCTTATCGAATTCGCCCTTTGCACGCCAGGCAAAGCCACGGATGGCGTAGGCCCCTCCGTTCGTCGGCTCGAGCCGGATGGCCTGGTCGTAATCGGCGAGGGCTTTTTCGAGATTGCCCTTGGATTGCCAGATCTTGCCACGGGCAATATGGGCTTCCCAATTCTTCGGGTCGAGCCGGATGGCCTCGGCGTAATCGGCGAGTGCCTTGTCCCGCTCGCCCTTGTGCTTCCAGGCCCACGCACGCCCCGTATGCCAGATAGAATTCTTCGGGTCAAGCCGGATGGCCTCGCCGTAATCCGCGAGAGCTTTATCGAAATCGCCCTTCATGTGCCACGTATAGGCACGGGCAGCGTAGGCCATTTCGTTCTTCGGGTCGCGCCGGATGGCCTCGTCATAGTCGGCGAGTGCCTTGTCATACTCGCCCTTGGCGCGCCATGCCGCGCCGCGGCTGGTATAAGCCTCTGAACTCTTCGGTTCGAGGCGGATGGCCTTGTCGTAATCGGCTAGTGCCTTGTCGTACTCGCCCTTAGCGAGCCACGCGGAGCCGCGGTCCAAGTATACGTCCGGCGAGCCTGGATTGAGGCGAATCGCCTCATCGTAATCGGCGCGCGCCTTGTCCCATTCGCCCTTGTCGTCCCACGCATTGCCACGGCCAACAAATGCGTTCGCGTTCCTTGGGTCGAGCTGGATGGCCTCGTCGTAATCTTCGAGGGCCTTATCGAACTCACCCAGCTTGCGATGCAGGTTTCCGCGTTCGATAAAATTGAAGGCATCGGTTGGATCCTGTTCAATCTGACTACTAAGACGTCGCACGGCTTCCTTGAGCGCGGCGACGCGATCAGGACCGGGATCAGCCGCCGACGCCGGACACGCGGGCAGTGCCATGGTCGTACAAGCGACCAACAAGACAGTCCCCTTGAGCGATGATGACATGGCGGGCCTTCTTTCAGCAAAGGAAAAGGCGACAGGGTTACGTGACGTGGCGTATGCCATTTACTCCGAGGAACAAAGACATCCATCCTTTCCGGGCGAGGTCTTATTGTCGCGCGAGGCGAGGTCGCGAGCAAGTGCCATCAGTCGGAAGGCGCCGTTAAGAGCGCCGCGCGAGCCGATCCAACCACCAGATCGCCTGAATCTGGCGCAGCGGTTTGTTCGCTTCTTGCCGGCGGGCCGGCGCTGGTGGATACTACCTATCGATGATCCGAAGTTGCAAAAATGTCGCCGCCTTCGCCTTGACTATGGTTGGCCTGTATTGGCATGCCGAGGTGCCGGCGGCGGAAGCCCGGGTCGAAATCGAGCTGGCCACGCAACGCAACTACATCGCCACCTCGCAGCAGCAGTGGTATCGGCTGTTCACCGAATTGGGTGTCGATAATCTCCGCATCCGCAAAGCGCTCGACGGCGAAAAAGCTGAGACCACCACGGCCGGCACCAAAACCAGCCCGGTCTACCGCGTGACCGGGCTGCTGCAGGCCGGCGACGTGCTGGTCTTGCCCGAGGGCAAATTTGGCTTGCGCGACCGGGCACGGTTGGCCCAATGGCTGGCCGATTTGCGGAGCGGCCCGGCGGCGAAAGCCGGCGCAAGACCTTTCGGGCTCGACGCCACACAGTATGCCGAGGTCAATTCCGACCTGAGCCGCCGCGTCGGCTTCAGCACCAAAGAGCTGACGCCCGCCGAGTTGCTCAGCAAGCTCTCGCCGGCGCTGAACCATCGGTTGGTGGTCGATCGCTTGGCCAAGGCGCCGCTGGCGGCGGGCGAGCCGCTGGGCGAAGAGCTGCAAAACCTGACCACGGGCACGGCGCTGGCCTATGCGCTTCGCCAAGTCGGCCTGGGCTTCGAACCACGGGCTGATGCGCGCAAGCAGGTGGTGTTTGCCGTCGTCAAGCCAGCCGCCAAGCAAATCATCTGGCCGGCGGGCTGGCCGCTGGGCAAAAAGAAACCAGACAAACTGCTGCCGGCCTTGTTTGAATCGACCCCTGTGGACATCGATGATTATCCGCTCGATGAGGCCCTTTCGGCCATCGGCGACAAGCTGGCGGTTCCGATTTTGTACGATCACTATGCGCTGGACCGGCGAGGCATTCAGACCAACGTCAAAGTGACTTTTCCACCGGGTAAGTCGTGGTACTTCAAAATCATCGACAAGCTATTGCACCAGGCCGATCTGCAAGGCGAATGGAAATTGGACGACGCCGGCAGGCCGCTGCTGTGGGTAACGACGTTGAAACCCGTGCGTGACTGAACGTTGAACCTCGAAACCCCTGACTCCTGACTCCCTCGATGCTCACCGGCGCACAAGCAGTAGCCGCGTTTCAAACCCTTGGTGTAACGCACGTGGTGTGGCTGCCCGACTCGACGCTGGGCAAATGGGAAGAAGCCCTGTCGGATGCCGCGGCGCCGCGGTTGGTGCGCGTCTGCCGCGAGGGCGAAGCCTGGGCGTTGGCCGCTGGTTTGCAGTTGGGCGGCGGCCAGCCGATGGTCGTCATGCAATGTACCGGTCTGTTCGAGTCGGGCGATTCGATGCGCAACGCGCTGTTCGACCTGGGCCTGCCCTTGTACGCCGTCGTCGGTTATCGCAGTTATCTGCTCGATGGATCGACCGATTCCGCCCGACAGTTTACCGAGCCGGTGTTGCGGGCGTGGGGGCTGGACTATGTCTTGCTCGACCAAGCCGACGCATCACAGCGGCTCGTCGAGCACTATCGGGCTTGCCGCGCCGCCGGCCGCCCCGGCATCGCTCTGCTCGCCGAAGGCCGCGGATAGGCCGCATTTTGATCGGCCACCGGTAGGCATCTCGCCCCGCGTGAGGTAACCGTCCAGCGAACCGAGGGATTGTCAAACCTAATACGGTGTTGTCGTTTCGACGACACTCCCTCAAGTCGACTGAAACTCGGCCCGACCGCCGAAACACGCGTTTTTGCCGCGAATTGAACTACTTCCGGGCTCTGGTGACCCGTGTGGCACGCCGCTTGCCTTTTACCAAGCTCGAACGAGGCACCTCACAACGACCTGTCCAACGTTCGACGAACCATACATCCTGCGAAAGGATTGAAAGGAAGGCAGCCATGACCCGCATCACTCGTTTTGCATTACCCCTGGCGCTGTTGGCCGTTTTGGCGTTCGGCACCGGACAAACCGCCTTGGCCAATCATCATCATCACTACCATCGTGGCGCAAAGATGGGCAACTTTGGCGGCTACGGATTCGGGGGCTACCGCGGCGTGGGCTATCCGTATGGTTCCGGGTATCGCGGCTTCGGCGGCTATCCCGCCTTCGGCTACGGCTACCGCGGCGTGGGATACGGCTACGGAATTTTCCCCAACTATTCGTATGGCTACGTGCCAGCGTTCGGAGGCGGGATGTTCAGCAGCCCGAACTACGGCGCCTGGGGCGGCTTCAACGTGTGGTAACGAAACGCCAGACGTTCTTGGCCATAGGCGCACCCGTTCGACCATTGCGCTCAGATCGCCGGCCGCCACGGCCGCTTGCCCGGTCGCGATTCCCACAAACTCGCCTTAGTGCGTCGCCGAATCGTGACCGGCGCGGCGCATCTTTTGCCGCGCGCGGCTCAAGGTGGGGCCGATACTGTTTTCAGACATGCCGACCGCCGTGCTGATCTCTTGATAGGTCTTGCCTTCCAAGTGGTACATCCGCACGATCGTCGCTTCGTGCCCGTCGAGCTGACCCAGCAAACGCTCGATTTCCTCGCGGTCGCCGGCTCGCTGCTCGGTGTCGCGGCCGTCGCCGTCGGGCTGCGAGGCCGATGCCACGAGCGTGGTTGAGGCGGGCACGTGGTTGCGCGTCTGCCGGCGGAGCATCTCGCGCACCACGACACGCCGGGCAACGACTGTCAGATACGTGGCCAGGCTGCTCTGCCCGCGGAAATGCCGCAACACGGCAAAATCGTCGCGGATGATTGCCAGAAACACCTCGGCACACAGGTCTTCGCGGTCCTGCGCGCTCAGACGCAACGAGCGCGATTGGGCCGAATGGTTGATGACGTGGATCACCAAGCCCATAAACCGATCGACAAAGTCTTCCCACGCCCGAGGTTCTCGGGCAAGGCAGCGTTCGAGCAGATTGCGGTCGATCTCGGAAAGCGCCACGACACACTACCTGATTGGAAGAGGTGAGAGGCGAAATGGCTCGCCCGCGGAATGGGTTGCCCGCGAAATTAGCCTGCCCCCAAGCCGAACCCCCTCAACCAATTGATTTTACGACCGCGGTCAAAACGAAGCAAGTCTCGGCCCTGGAAAACCGAAAGCTAAACGGCGGGCTGTTTGACGCTCGCGGCGCGCGGGCGGTACGATTCGCACGCTCCGGTTGGCGGTCGGGGACCGCCGAACTGGGGGATGCCCAGACGGGGGCCTGCCGGGCGCAATCCAACGATTGCCCAAGTATTGCAAGGCCAAGCACTTGACACCTGCGCAAGCTGCGGTTTGAATACCGCTTTCCACGAGTTTTTCGCGAAAGGAGAACTTGCTCGATGACTCACGTCGTTGCCGAGCCTTGTTTCGGCTGCAAATACACGGACTGCGTGGTGGTTTGCCCCGTCGAATGCTTCTATGAGGGCGAAAAGATGCTCTATATCCATCCGGATGAGTGCATCGATTGCGAGGCCTGCGTGCCGGAATGCCCGGTCGAAGCCATCTTCCACGAAGACAACCTACCCGAAGAGTGGAAGGATTTCACCGCGCTGAATGCCGAAATGTCGCCGCAATGCCCGGTGATTACCGAAAAGAAAGAGCCGCTGGCCGGGGCCGAGTGATCGCCCAGCCCACGCTCATGCCGGCAGCGACCTGATCGCGCGAGTGCGCAACTCTGGGCCCGCTGGCACGCGCTGTTTCCTCTGGCCGTAGGCTTTTCGTTCGCGATGCGCCTACGGCGTTTTCTTGCGCTTGCTGCCGTCCGAGCCCCCGCCCCACCCAGGGCGACCAGCCGGTTTCTTTTACTGTTGCTCGTCGCCCGCAAAGAAGGGCTTGCGAGCGCTCCGCTTGGATTTGCCCACCAGCTCTTGGAATTGAGGATTGGTCGCCAACAACTCGTCCATCAGGGTGTCGTCTTCCTGAGCATCGAGCGACTGAATCGCCAGCAGGCGCCGGTCAGGCATTTCCACAATCACCATTTCGCGCCACGAGGGCCGGGACTACCGATGTGAGATTCCAGCGTTTACACTGAGGGGCGAACTTGCGTTTGACGAGCGGCGGCCGGGCCGCTTCGATGCGCAAGCCACAGGTCACCCTTCGCCGGGCTCGCGTACGGATGGTTGCCACTGCACGTCGCTCATCGCCGAACTTCGCTTCGCACTTCGTCACGCGCCGCTGCCTCGGCTGGCTGCTGTGCCTGATCTTGGCCCCCGTCATCGCGGGTTGCCGTGGCTGCCGCTCCGGCGACCCGCTGACCGAAGAAGAACGCGAGGCCAAACGCGAAGAGCTGAAGAAAAAGGAAAAGCCCAAGCCCGACTTCGAGTTTCTGCGGTTCACGACCCAGCCGGGCGAGCTGGAGCAAACCGACGTGCAAGAAGTCAGCATGAAGCCGGGCCACTGGACCAGCGCCGTGCTTTCCGCGCGGGCCAACAACTTCGATTTTCGCGGCGAGCTGCTCAGCGAGATGCTCGACAAGACCGCCCGGCCCGTGCCGCTGGACGATATGCTCTTTCAGTTGCGCACCACGCGGCCTGTCATACTGCCCAAAGGCCAGCGGCGGCTGGTCGAGTTTTCGGTGCTCACGCCGGCCAGCCGGCGCGCCCGCAACGTGGCCACACGGCTGTTGACCGGCACGGGCGGGCGGCCCGTGTTTGCCGAAACGCAGGTCATGACGCCGATGCCGCCCTCGCAATTCTTTTTTATCGTGCTGGCGCTGAACCCCGACTCGTATTCGTTTCTGAAAAAGACCGATTCGGTCACCGCGCCCACCGAGCACTATTTCGACGTCAACATGGCCCGGCATTACCGCGTGATCGCGCCGCGTGTGAAAACGGTCGCGCCGCTGCCCTCGCACGCGCTGAGTTGGACGGGCATTGCCTATCTGCTGTGGGACGACCTGGAGCCAAAGAAACTGTCGCCCGAGCAGCAGCAGGCGATGCTCGACTGGCTGCATTGGGGCGGACAGTTGATTGTCAGCGGTCCCGACACTTTGGCCACGCTGAAGGGCAGCTTTTTAGATGAATACTTGCCGGCCCACGGCGACACAACCTGGCAGATTACGTCCGACACGCTGCGGCCGCTCGATGCCGCCTGGAGCAAAGGCGACCGCACGCTCAAAGTGGTCCGGCCCTGGACCGGCGTGCATCTGAAACCCGCCGGCGACGCGCAGGTGCTGCTGGCCTCGGACAAGGAACCGCTGGTGGTCGAGCGGCGGTTGGGCCGCGGCCGCATCGTGCTCACCGCCTTCCGTCTGAGTCAGCGCGAGCTGCGCAACTGGCCCAGCTTCGATGGTTTTCTCAACGGCTGCCTGCTGCGCCGCCCGCCCCGCACCTTCCGCTTCGAGAACGAGCTGATCCAGGTCGGCTGGCAAGACGGCCACGACTCGCACGACCCGCGGCGCGTAACCCGCGTGCGCTATTTCACCCGCGACGCGCTCGGGCCGGCCTCAATGTTCAGCCAACTGATGCGCAGCGCCGCGCCGCCACCGCCCGAAAACGACCTGGCGGGCAATCTGGCCTATTCCTTCCGCCTGCAAAACCAGCCGGCCTTGGAACAGCCGCCCTATGGGCCGGGCGTCGCCGGCTGGAACGATTTTAGCGCCGCCTCGAACCTGTCGCTGGCCACGCTGCGCGAGGCGGCGGGCATTGTCGTGCCCGACGCCAGCTTTGTGGTCATGGTGCTGGCCGTCTACGTCGTGGTCTTGGTGCCGCTCAACTGGCTCGTGTTCCGCCTGCTCGGACGGGTCGAATGGGCCTGGGCCGCCGCCCCGTTCATTTCCATCGGCGGCGCCATCGCCGTGGTCTACCTGGCCCAGCTCGATATCGGCTTCGCTCGCAGCAAGACCGAGTTGGGCGTGATCGAAGTTCAAGGCACGTACCCGCGTGCTCACGTGACGCGCTATCTGGCCCTCTACAGCTCGCTGGGAACACAGTACGACCTGCGCTTCGAAGATCAATCGGCGCTGGCCTTGCCCTTTGCATCGGGTCAGAAGACCGTGATCGGGCAAAGCATGAAAACCGTCGATTATCGCCGCGCCCCGCAGATCGCCAACGACGAAGTGGCCCAAGTCACGCTCGACGGCCTGGAGATCTCGTCGAACACCACCGGCATGGTCCACAGCGAGGAAATGGCCGACGTGGGCGGTGGGTTTGGCTGGGAGGCCCTGGGCGGCAATCGCTATCGCGTGACCAACGATACGCGGCTGACGCTCGAAGGCGCCGGCGTGCTGGGCCAGGGCAAGATCGGTTGGATCGGTAAGCTGGCGCCCGGCGCCGACGCCGTGGTCGAGCTGGTCGAGCGCCCCGACGACGAAACCGAGCCGTGGGCCAACGAGCTGGAGCAATCGCCGATGACCTCCAGCCGCGGCTCGGTCGATGGCCTGAACCTGCGGCATTTGCTGCTCTTGGCCCAGAACGAAATCGGCGAAGAACGCGGCCAGCAAGAAATGCGGCTGGTGGCCTGGACCGACGAAGAACTGGCTGGCCTCAGCGTGAATCCGGTCGCCTCGCAATCGCGCCGCGCGGCCCTGGTGGTCGGGCATCTCAGCTATGGTTCCGAAGCGCCGCCCGCCCCCGACAACAATTCGAGCCTGTTGGCCTATCAGGCCGCCGGCAAGCTGCCTCCCGCCGAAGAAGAGGAAGAATGATCGAGCTGCACGACTTTTGCAAAAACTACGGCGACTTCACGGCGGTCGACCATCTGAATCTGAAGATCGAAGCCGGCGAGATGTTCGGCTTCATCGGTCCCAACGGCGCCGGCAAAAGCACCACCATTCGCTTTTTGGCCACGCTGCTCAAGGCCAGCCACGGCGAAGGCACGGTCAACGGGCATAGCGTCACCCGCCGCCCGCTCGACGTGCGCCGCAGCGTCGGCTACATGCCCGACAACTTCGGCGTCTACGACGGCATGAAGGTCTGGGAGTTTCTGGATTTCTTCGCGGTCGCTTACCAGATACCTCGCAGCAAGCGAAAGCAGGTGATCGGCGACGTGCTGGAGCTGCTCGACCTGACGCACAAGCGCGACGACTATGTGAACGGGTTGTCGCGCGGCATGAAGCAGCGGCTTT
>JAICLL010000307.1 GCA_025927475.1 Pirellulales bacterium | reverse complement strand
CGAACAGATTATTCCGCTGGGCCTGTCAGGACAGGGAAGCAAAAAAATCAAGCAGATTCTCGACCAAGTACTCCAACTTGCGGCATAATGACGCTACGGCGTCGTTCATCTGCTAGCAAAAACTGCGAAACTTGAATTTAGGAACCCGCACGAATTGCCGGGCGAATCGCCAATCTCATCGGGCGTGAGCAAAGACAGAAACGTGATTTCCGCATGATCCCGGAAAACTGGATTGGTCGGTTTCCCGCCTTCGAAATGCGTAATGCCAACGTTGGCCATATGCATAGTGGGACATGTCCCAACGTGCATCGCCGATCAGCGCCGCCTCTCCCCTCTCCCTGTTTTATACCAGGCGACTGGCTTGGTCAGAATCGTCCCACAGATTCTGCGGAGGAACCATTCCTTGAGACGCCAGCCGCGGCCGAACAACTCCCTTTTTACCGCCGCAACGCCCAAACCGACAAAAATGGCCCGCTACTTGTTTCTACGCGGCTCGCTGGCGGTTGGTTCATCAGTTCAGCCTCCGCGCGTTGCTGGCGGTGACGACGGCGGTGGGGCTGATACTGTACGTCAACCCAATTGCCGTCACCTGGCATGACAAACCGCCCAGCGACGACGACCTGCGTGGCAAATGGTATCACTACCGACGTTTCGCTTTAAATTTGCGAACGCCACCGATCCTGCTAAAATACGAAGCTGCCGCAGCGCGTATTTGCTAGCCCCCGCCCCGCCATACCCCCCGCCGACGTTCGATGTCCCGCCGGTTTCGCCCACACTGCCGAATGATCGCGGCCGCTTGGCTCGCGCTAGGCTGGTGCATTGCGCCGGCTGCCGCGGCAGAGGGGCCCGCCGTTACGGCTTCGCCCGAACGACCGCTCAATTTCACCAACGACGTCCTGCCTCTGCTCACCAAGCATGGCTGCAACAGCGGCGGCTGCCATGGGCGCGGCAGCGGGCAAAATGGCTTTAAGCTCTCGCTGTTGGCGTTCGATCCGGCAGCCGACTATGCGGCCCTGGCCGACGAGGGCTTGGGGCGGCGCGTCTCGTGGACCGCGCCCGATGAGTCGCTCATGCTGCTCAAGGCCACCGGGCAAGTCGCCCACGGCGGCGGTGTGCGGTTCGAGCGAGAATCTTCGGCCTATCAACTGTTGCGGCAATGGATCGCACAGGGTACGCCTTGGGGCAATGAAAACGATCCGGCGCTGGCGAGAATCGCCGTCGAACCCCCTGAGCGGTTGTTGTCGCCCGGCGAAACGCTGCCGCTGCGCGTCACGGCTCACTATTCCGACGGCTCGACGCGCGATGTCACCGCCACGGCTGAATATTTCAGCCAGCAGCCGGCGCATTTGGAAGTCTCGGGCGAGGGGCAGGTGCGCGCCCTCGATCAGCGCGGCGATGCCGCGATCACCGTGCGCTACATGGGCATCGTGGCCATCGCGCGACTCGCGATCCCTTATCGCCAGGATTTGCCCGAGCAAGTCTATGCAGACTTTCAACCGAAGAGCTTTGTTGATCAGTTGGCGCTCGAGAAATGGCGCAAGCTCGGGCTAGCGCCCAGCCCGGCGGCCAGCGATGCTGAGTTTCTGCGGCGGGCGTTTCTCGATTCCATCGGCACGCTGCCCACGCCGCAAGAGACCCGCGAGTTTCTGGCCGACGCCTCGCCCGATAAACGCGACCGATTGGTCGATCGGCTGCTCGACCGCCCCGAGTATGCCGTCTTCTGGGGCCAGAAGTGGGGCGACATTCTGCGCAACAAGCAGCTCGACGGCGCTCAGAAAGACAACAGCGTCAAGTTCTCGGCCTGGCTGCGGGCGGCCTTCGCCCAGAACATGCCGTTCGATAAGTTCACCCGAGAGCTGATTGCGGTGACCGGCAAGCTGGAAGATCATCCGCAAATGGACTGGTATCGCCAGCTCAACAGCAGCCAGAACCGCGTGGAAGACACCTGCCAGGTGTTTCTGGGCATGCGCGTATCGTGCGCCAATTGCCACAATCATCCGTTCGAGCGGATTTCGCAGAACGACTATTGGCAGTTCGCGGCCTTTTTCGCGCGGGTCGATGCCATGCCGTATGGCACCGTCAAAACCGTGGGCGTGAAGGACGAAGGCGAGCTGGCCAACCCGCGCACCGGTCAGAACGTGTTGCCGAAAGCTTTCGGCGGGGCGGAGTACGCTTATGTCAAAGGCGAAGATCCGCGGCAGAAGCTGGTCGATTGGCTGGTGGCTAAAGACAATCCTTACTTCGCCCGAGCGATTTGCAACCGCCTTTGGGGACATTATTTCAAGCGCGGGCTGGTGGAAGCGGTCGACGACCTGCGGGCCACCAACCCGCCCACCAACCCCGCTTTGCTCGCTGCCCTGGCCGCCGATTTTGTCGAGCACGGCTTCGATCTCAAGCATTTGACCAAGACGATCTTGAAGTCGCGCGTGTATGGACTGAGTTCGCTGCCCACCGCCGACAACGCCGCCGATCGGCGGAATTACGCCCGGCATTATCCGCAGCGGCTGCCGCCACACGTGCTGCTCGACGCCATCAGTGCGGCGACGGGCGTGCCGGCCAAGTTCAACCAGTTTGCCGAGGCGAAGCGGGCGATCGAGCTGCCCAACGAAGCGGAGCAAAGCGATTTTCTCGACATTTTCGGCCGCTCGCGGCGCGACACGCCCTGCGTGTGTGAAACCCGCGTCGAGCCGAATCTTTCGCAGGTGCTCTATCTGATGTTCTCGCCCGAATTGCAGCGCGACATTGCCAGCCCCGAAGGCGCGGTGGCCAAGCTCATCAAAGAGAACAAGCCGACCGCCGAGATCGTCGAAGAGCTTTACTTGCGGACCGTCTGCCGCCCGCCGACGGCCGACGAGTTGAAAGACGCCGTGGCATTGATCGACGCCACCGAGCCGCGGCAAGCCGCCGTGGAAGATTTGTTGTGGGTATTATTGAATAGCAAGGAGTTTGTGTTTAACCGGTAATGCTCTGAGACGGTCTGTAGGGAACGCCCTCCGTGGCGTTCCGCGAGGGGCGGCGCGGCATCGCCCCGCCTTTCGCTCAAACGCCACAGAGCGGCGGGGCGACGTCTACTCGCAGTTCACGGAACGGCACGGAGTCAATCCCGTTCGGCACGCCATTTTATCCGTGTCCTAGAACGTAGCGTAAGAGCGATATGGTAGCCTATTTTGG
>JAICLL010000138.1 GCA_025927475.1 Pirellulales bacterium | reverse complement strand
GCGCGCAAGAAGAAGGCCATCTTCCGGCACGAGTCGCAGAAAGACACGGCGTTGTTTCCTGGTTCCGACCAGCGCGAGTTTTGGCAGCGGGCCGAAGAGCGCAATCGCCACACCGCCGACAGCTACAACCGACTCGGCTTGCCCGAGTATTTCGCACTGGAAGGTTTTGTGCGCTGGAATGGCGAGCCGGTGTAGAACCCCTGGATGGCCGCGATCAATGCCGCCCGGTCGACCGGCTTGGTGGCCACGTCGTCGCAGCCGGCCAGGCGGCAGGCGCGGTGTTCGCCGGGATTGGTCAGCGCGGTCAGCGCGATGATGGGTTGCTCGTGGCCGTCGGCTCTCAGTCGGCGGGTGGCCTCGCAGCCGTCCAACACCGGCATCTGCATGTCCATGAGAATGATGTCGAACGGCTGGCCACGGTCGCGCGCTTCGTGAGCGGCGTCGATGGCGCGCTGGCCGTCGCCGGCCAGCGTCAACTGGGCGCCCGCGCGTCGCAACAGATGCCCGATGAGCCGCTGGTTGTCGGGACCGTCTTCCGCCAGCAAAATGCGGCAGCCGGCGAGCGGCAACAGGGCGTGATTGCTGTCGACCAGCGAGGCTGGCGATTGATGATTGAAATCAGCGCCGCGGTCGGTCATCGGCGCCGGGGCATGACCGGCCACCGGGGCGGGGCCGGCCACAAGGGCCGGGGCTACCGGGACGGCAATGTCCGGGAAGGTTGGCGCAGAAGACGTCAGATGCGCAGCATGACAATTCGGAAATACGGGCAACCGCACGGTAAAAGTGCTGCCTTGGCCGAGCTTGCTGCACACCTCGATCGACCCGCCCATCATTTCAGTCAAGCGTTTGCTGATCGAAAGACCCAGCCCGGTGCCGCCGAACCGCCGCGTCGTCGAGGTATCGGCCTGGCTGAAGGGCTGGAACAACCGGCTGATTTGCTCATCCGACATGCCGATGCCGGTGTCAACGATCTCGAACAGCAACTCGCCATGGTCGCCCGCCGTTTGCCAACGCGTCGTCAGACGCACGGCGCCGGTCTCGGTGAACTTGATGGCATTGCCGAGCAGATTAATGAGCACTTGCCGCAACCGCGTGGGGTCGGTTTCGATGGCTTCGGGCAAACTGCCGCCGGCGTTGGCGTCGATGCGCAGTCCTTTGCCGTCGGCCCGCACGCGCATCAACTCGACGACCTCGCCGACGATCTGCCGGGGCGAAGTCCACGCACGCTCGATTTCGAGCTTGCCCGACTCGATCTTCGAGAGATCGAGAATATCGTTGATAATGCCGATCAGGTGCCGTCCGTTGCGTTGGATGGTGTCGAGCGCCTCGCGCGAGGTCTCATCACCGGGGGTTGTTCCCGCGGGGCCGCCCTCAAGCAGCAGTTCGGTGAAACCGAGGATGGCGGTCATGGGAGTGCGGATTTCGTGGCTCATGTTGGCCAGAAACTCGCTTTTGGCGCGGTCGGCGGCGGTGGCGCGTTCCAGCGCCCGCTGCAAGGCTTTTTGATGCTGCTCTTCGACGGTTCGGAAAACGACCGTCAAGGCGGCCACGCAAAACAGTAGGCCGACCAGCCCGATGCACTGCAACATCCGCAGGCCCGGTTCGGAGAATTCGACGGGAAACTCGTGGCCCAGCTCGCGGGCCAAATAGAGGCCGACGATGATCGCCGCTGTGACGATGGTCCAACGAATTCCCCACCGGGTGCCGGTCAGCAACACCGCCATCACGGGCACAGAAACAAACCAGAGAGCCGCGGGTGAGTTATGCCCGCCGGTGAACAGGGCCAGCCCGGTGTAGGTGGCCGTTCCCAGCAGGGCCAGCGCATTGCCGCCCAGCGTGGGATTGCCCGTGGCCCGCTGCAACAGCGGAATGCCGATCAAGAAGATGCCGGCCACCATAATAATGGTCGGACAAGTTGACGCGCCGAGTGCCAGATAAACGCCCATGAACACCGGCACCCAAACACTCATGGCCAGGCAGAGTGCCAGCACGCGGTTGGCATGCTGCCGACGTTCGGGCGACCGGCGCAGGTCGTCGGAGAGCAGCCAGTGCATGAGACCTGAAATCACACGACGTCGGCGCGGAAGTCGCCGCTGCTGGTCGGTGGTGCCGAGTTCGTCTTGTGCAGGCCGCCAATTCATCGCCGCACCGCGGTGGAAACGAATCGCCCGTCGCGACGATTCAAGCAAGATTAGCACATCCCCCGCAAGCGGGATTTGCGCCGGGCCGCTTTTTGGCGCCTTTCGCTTTGCGAAAACAGCGAATTTGCCGAGTGAGGCCAATACTTGCACAGGCACGGCGAGTGGTTGGCAATATAACCGTCAAAGCCAGCCAAATCGTTCGGCAGAATGTCGCTTTTCGCTCCGCGGGAGTAGCGCGGGAATAGCCTTGGCACGGTTCGACTTCGAGGTCGATACGGCCGGTACAAAATGCCAGGGCGATTGTACCGCCCGCTTCCACCTGGCGGCGCTACTTTCGCGGAGCGAAAGGCGACAAAGTGCCGGAACCGGCGAACGGCTGTGGGGTTTAATGGTTCAAGCAAGCACTTTCACAATCGGAAAGATGGCCATGAAGCGAATTTGGGCGTTTTTCGTGCTCGGCGTCATCGCCGCAGTTGCAGCCCCGGCGGAAGGTAAAAAGCCAACGCCGGCAGATCGCCAAGCCTCCGACAATGCCAAGGGCCAAACATCTTTTGCCGCGGCCCAAGCCGTCGACTCGCTGCTGGCGGAAGAGTTGTTTCAGCCGTCTGCCGGCAATGTCGAGCTGGCGCCCAAAACCGGTGACGAAATCTTCCTGCGGCGCGTCAGCCTCGATCTGGCGGGTCGGCTGCCTTCGGCCACCGAGGTCACCGCCTTCGCGCTCGATCAGAGCCCGAACAAGCGGGCGGCGGTGGTCGAGCGGCTGTTAGAACGCCCGGCGTTTGGCCGCAATTGGGCGCGTTACTGGCGCGACGTGATCTTTTACCGCCGCGCCGAAGACCGGGCGCTGCTGGCCGCCGGTCCCGCCGAAGAATTTCTGACCGACCAATTCAACCGCAATGTGCCTTGGAACGAAATCGCCGCGCGATTCATCACGGCCACAGGCGATATTCGGGAGCAGGGCGAAACGGCGGTGATCGCGGCACAAATGGGCGATGCCAACGACGTTACCGCCGAAATGTCGCGCATTTTTCTGGGCGTGCAGATTCAGTGCGCCCAATGCCACGACCATCCTACCGATCGCTGGAAGCGAGCGCAGTTCCACGAGTTGGCGGCTTTCTTCCCGCGAATTGCCTTGCAGCGGGTGCGCGACGCGGCGAAACGCAGCTTCGAAGTGGTTTCGCGTGACGCCCCGCGCGGCAAGCTGGGCAAGGGCGGCGGCGCAGCCCGCCGCGGCAACCTCGAACATTACATGCCCGACCTGAAAGACCCCGCCTCGAAAGGCACCGTCATGACGCCGGTTTTCTTTCTGACAGGCGAGCGGCTGCCGCTGGGCGAGAGCGACCAGCAGCGGCGGCAAACTGTGGCCGGCTGGATGACGGCCAAATCGAATCCGTGGTTTGCCAAGGCGTTTGTCAATCGCATTTGGGCCGAACTGGTGGGCGAAGGTTTTTACGAGCCGATGGACGACTTGGGTCCCGATCGCACCTGCTCGGCGCCCAAGACCATCGACTACCTGGCCGAAGAGTTCACGCGACACGATTATGACATCAAATGGCTCTTCCGCACCATCACCGCCACGGACGCCTACCAGCGCGAGAGCCGGCCGCGCCGCAACCCCGACCAAATTCCTTTCACGGCCAACTGCTCGCAACGGCTGCGCTCCGACCAGATTTACGACATGCTGACTGACGCGATCGGCGCGCCGGCGGGCGGATCGGAAAAGAACAAGCAGGCACAGAAACAACAGGCGCAGCGCCGCCCGGCCGGGCCGCGACTGGCATTCGCGGCGGTCTTCGGCTACGACCCCAGCGACCGGCGCGACGAAATCAGCGGCACCATTCCGCAGGCCTTGGCGCTGATGAATTCGCCCTTGGTGAATCGGGCCATTAGCGGCCGGCGGCCCCAGACCGATCTCGGAAAGCTGCTGGCCTCGGTCGGCGACGACGATGAGGTAACTGTCGAGCTTTACCTGCGCTGCCTGGGCCGCGAGCCCAACGACCAAGAGTTGACCGTGGTACACGACTATCTCCGTTCGACCGGCGACCGGGCAGTCGCTTTCGAAGACGTTTTTTGGGCGCTCATCAATAGCACTGAATTCCTGTATCGCCGTTGAGGGTTCAGGGTTCAGAATCTTTGTGAAGGCGTTTCGGTTTGGTCGTACCGTTCGAGATCGAGCCAGTATGCTGAACCCTGAACCTTGAACTCTCAGTCGACCCCTGAACCATTCATCGCACACCACCCTTTAACGAGCCTTTCCCATGCTGACTCGCCAGCTTCGCTTATCGGTGAATCGCGACGGCGTCGTTGCCCGACGCGATTTTTTACGCGGTGTTTCTCTGGCCGGACTTGCCGGAGGATTGCTGCATTGGACAGATTTGCTGAGCCTGAAGGCTGATGAGCTGCGCAATCGCGGCAAGGCTTGTATTTTGCTGTGGATGCAGGGCGGTCCCACCCAGTTCGAAACGTTCGATCCGAAGCCCGGCCATGAAAACGGCGGCGAGACGAAAGCCATCTCCACTGCCGTGACGGGCCTGCAACTGGCCGACAACCTGCCGCACCTGGCGAAGGTGGCCAACCATCTGGCCGTGGTGCGGTCGATGTCCACCAAAGAGGGAAACCATCAGCGCGCGAGTTTCTTGCTGCACACGTCGTATGTGCCCACGGCCAGCGTGCATCATCCGGCCATGGGCTCTGTGGTGGCTGAGCGGTTGGGTTCGCTCGATGCCGAGCTGCCGTCGTTTGTCCGCATCGGTCGCCGTTTTCCCAATGCCAGCAACGGCGGATTGCTCGGCGCCGATTACAATGCCTTTGTGGTGCAAACCGCCGGCAAGCTGCCGGAGAACGCCCAGCCCACCACCGACCAGACTCGCTATGAGCGGCGGTTGGGCCTGATCGATCGTCTGGAAAGCGCGTCGGGCGTGTCGGCGGCCTCGCCCGAATTGGCCGAGCACCGCGGGCTTTATAAAAAAGCCTCGCGCATGCTGCTCAGCCCGCGGATGGAGGCCTTCGATCTCGATCGCGAACCGGCGCAGATTCGCGAAGTATACGGCAAGTCCGATTTCGGTTCGGGCTGCCTGCTTGCCCGGCGGCTGGTCGAGGCCGGCGTGACGTTTGTCGAAGTGGGGCTGGGCAACTGGGACACCCACAACGACAACTTTGCCCGCGCCCGCGGGCTGTGCCAGGAACTCGACCAGCCCTTCGCGGCCCTGATCGAAGACCTGAAATCGCGCGGCATGCTCGACCAGACGTTGATTGTCTGGATGGGCGAATTTGGGCGGACGCCGAGAATTAACGCACGTGGTGGGCGCGATCACTATCCACGGGCGTTTTCGGCGGCGTTGGCGGGCGGCGGTGTGCGCGGCGGCAGCGTGATCGGCGGCACCGACGCCGGCGGTGTGGAAGTCGCCGAGCGCGCTGTCTCTGCCCAAGACCTGTTCCGCACCATCTATAAGTCGCTGGGCATCGACGCCGATCGCGAGAACATGAGTCCCATCGGCCGACCCATCAAGATTGTTGACGGCGGCCAAGCCGTCGATGAACTCTTCGTCTGAACACAGAGTTTGAGGATCCAAGCCCGTCGATGCTATAGACACGGCCCGAAGCTCTACCATTCAGGCCGGTTCGTGCGAGTTGCCGAAGGCAGCGTCATCGCGCCGCCGGTCTTTTGCTTGCCGAAGAAAAAATGCGCGTCGACGCCCAATTGCTCCATGGCGCTGCGCTCGACTTCGAGCACCAACTCGAAATCGAGACCCTCGGCCAGCAGGTCGCGGCAGCGCAAGAGAATCGCCCGGCACACTTCCTCGCGCGCAAGCGATCGGCATTCGGCCACAATGGCGTCGGCGTACGGTTCGACTTGTTCCGGCTCGACCATACCTCAAGCATAGCTTACCGGCCGCCTCCGCCGACGGCCATTTTCAGCGTCTGCAAGTACGGTACGGGGTTGCTTCCCAGGGCGTTCAGCACGGTGCCGCCCGCCGTGAAGCAGTGCGTGATCCAATCGGCCTGGCCATAGCGATCGACCGCCGCGCCGCCTTCGCCGCCGCCCACATAAACTTCGACGCCGGCATCTTTCAGCCGTTTCAACTGGGCGACGAACCGCCGCGTGCCCGACTCGAATCGCGGGTCCTCGAACATGCCAAACACCCCGTTGTAAAACGCCACCGGTTGACCGCGGCTTGCTTTCTGTTCGGCGATGAACTCGCCAATCTTCTGCTCGAACAACTCGCTGGTTTTGGGACCGATGTCGAACTGCTGATCGCCCGGGCCGATCGTGTCGCTGGCCCGCCCGTCTTGCAGCACAAAGTCGATGGGCAAAACAAAGCGAATGCCTTTGCCGCGCCCGTCGGCGAGCATGCGGCGGGCTTGCTCGATGCGCGCACGCTCGATGTAATACGGCTTGTCCTTGTGCTCGGGCGATTCGGCGACGCCCAGGCAAAAGTCGCGTCCGTCCAGCTCCGCCGCCGCTTTTTTCAAGGCCATGGCCAGCGAGCCGGCGGTAAAGACCCAGCGGATCGCGCCGCGGTCGATCATCGCTTGCAGGTCGTCGAGCTTGTCGGTCTTCAATCCGCTGAACACCACAAGCTGCGCCGCCAGGCAGCGCAGCATCGGTCCATCGAACTGACCCGCCACATATTTGCCCAACGCCACACGGTCCATGGCCAGCGGCACAATGGTGGTCGAGGCGTCGAGGCTGCCAGCCGAGAGCGCCTCGTTCACATACACGCGGCCCAGCCGCTCGGCCATCGTGCCCGCCAGCTTGGCCAGCGGCTGCGCGAGTTTTTGCGCGTCGGCCGGCGTGGCCTTCCAGAGCACGCGCTCGATCTCGTATCGCCGCGTGTTTTCGAGCATCAACAGACTGCCGGCCGGCGCCTCGGCGACGGCGTTTGCCGCCTGGTCGGTGACCGTCATCGAGCTTTCGTCGAGCCAATCAACGATCAGCGGAACTTCGGTCTTGACCAGCTCGCCCAGCCGACCGGCCACCGCGCGCAGGCTGCCCTCGTGCTTGCGGCCGATGTGGCCAAAGACGATTTGCTTCCAGCCCAGCCGCCGGCCATAGTCCAACGTGTCGGTCATCGACCGCAGCCGGAGATCGCCGTCGCCGACGTTGGGTCCCGGCTTGGCATCGACATCGCCGCGCACCAGCACGGCGGTTCCGCGCGGCACATCGGCCAACGATTCCAGCCGCGGAATCGCCGCCAGGTATTCTTCCAGCGAGAGCCGCGGCTTTTCGCTGTTGGGTTCTAAGAGTGCTCGGCAGGCTTTTGCAATGGTCTGTTCGCTGGCGGACATTTGTGCTTCCTAACCGGTGTTGGCAATTGAAAATTGACTTACCTTCGGTGGCTGGGGCAGAGGCTTGCCGAGGCCCCGACTCGGAGCGACCGGGGCATCGCCTAGACTCTGCCCCAGCCACCCGCAGTGGTTTCTTCTTATTCCTTGGCAAACGCCGCGTCGAAGGCTACGGCGCTGGGCTGAAAGTCGAGCCGCTTGACAAACTCGCAGGCTTCCTTGGCGCCCGCCTCGCGGTCCATGCCGGCGTCTTCCCACTCGACCGACAAGGGCCCGCTGTATCCGACGGCGTTTAGCGCCCGGATGATCTCTTCAAAATTGACACCGCCACGGCCGGGCGAGCGAAACTCCCAGCCTCGCCGCGGATCGCCGAAATTCAAATGACTGCCCAAAATGCCGCTGCGCCCGTTGAGCGTCACCACGGCGTCTTTCATATGAACGTGATAAATGCGGTCGGGAAACGCCCGGATGAACTCCACCGGGTCGACGCCCTGCCAGTGCAAGTGGCTGGGATCGAAGTTAAAGCCAATCTCTTCGCGGTGGTCGAGCGCCGCCAGTGTGCGCTGGGCGCTATGCAGGTCGAAGGCGATTTCGGTGGGATGCACTTCCAGCGCGAATCGCACGCCGCAGTCGGCAAACACGTCGAGAATCGGGTTGAATCGCTCGGCCAGCAACTGATAGCCCCGGTCGATCATCTCGGTCGGCGTCGGCGGAAACGAATAGAGCAAATGCCAAATGCTCGATCCGGTAAAACCGTTGACCACGCCGACGCCCAGCTTTTGCGCCGCACGGGCGGCATTTTTCAATTCCTCAGCCGCTCGGGCGTTGACCCCCGCCGGATTGCCATCGCCCCACACGCGCGGCGGCAAAATCGCCTGGTGCCGGCCGTCGATGGTGTCGAGCACGGCCTGGCCCACCAGGTGCGCGCTGATGGCGAACACTTGCAAGTCGTGCCGCTCAAGGATGTCGCGCCGCGCGGCACAGTAACGGTTGTCGGCCAGCGCCTGATCGACCTCGAAATGGTCGCCCCAGCAGGCCAGCTCGAGCCCCTGATAGCCAAACTCGGCCGCTTTTCGGGCCAGGTCTTCCAGCTTCAGATCGGCCCACTGGCCGGTGAACAAGGTAACGGGTCGCGGCATGGCATCCACTCGAGGGTCGAATCGAGCGCCATTGTGCCACAACGTGCGCCGGGCGCGTAGAGGCTCGCGCGTCAATCGCCCGCGCCGCCGCTGCCACTGCCGCTGCCGCCGCCGGCGCCCGCGCCGAGCTTGCGCACACCCGCGCCGGCCTTGCCATATTGACCACCGACGGCGGATTCCAATCGCGAGGGAGCGCCTATGCCCGGCGGCTCGGGGCCGATCAGCGAGGGCTCAGCGCCGCCGCTGATCAGCGAACTAAGGCGTTCGCCGGTCTGGCCGCCCACCGCGCCGAAGGGTCCGAAGCCGTAGCCATAGGCGCCGCCCGATCCCGAACGGCTGCCATAGCCATAGGGATTATCGAAGCCGTAGCCTCCGTACCCATAGCCACTGCCATAGCCGTGCTTGATGCCAAACGGCGACCCGCTGCTGAACCAGGCGCCGCTGCCTTTCATCGTGCGGCCGATCGGGCTGGGCCGCCGCACCTGGCGACCGGGAATGCCGCCAAATTCAAACACTTCGGTGGCCGGGGCTTCGCCGGAGATTTCAGCGGTTCCCATTTCGACGCCGCCCTGCTCGGCGGTGCGCAGCGGGCCCGCGCCCGTTTGGAAACCTCGATAGGCGTTGAACCAGGCGCCAAAATCTTGACCAGCCGTTGCCCCCAGTGGCAACCCGCCCGCTTGTCCACCTTGCATGCCTCTGCCAAACGGCGCCCGGCCCAGCGGCGACGCGCCATTCGTGCTGCCGTCCTGGCCAACGGCTTCGCCACCTCCGGCGGCGCCGTCTGGCCCGGCCAGCGCACGTGGCGGACTGATCCCGCGTTCTCGCCCGTTGTAAGGCGTCCAGCGGCTGCCGTTCCAGTACGACCAGCGATTGTCGGTCGACCAGTACCACCAGCGGCCGTTTTCGTTGCGATAGCGCCAGTTGTTTTCCGGGCGTCCGCGCGGACCGGCTTGGCGCCGGCTGCTCACGGCGGCCAGCGACGTCGGGTTCGCCGATGCATCGTCGCCGGCGCCAACCGCGGCCTTCTCCGGGGCGGCCAGGCAGAGCGTTGGTCCCAAGCACACCGCGAGTGTTAGCAGGCAAATACGTGTTTTCATGGCGATTCTTTCGATACGTTCCTCAGCGTCTATCCTTACAGCATCGGTCGCTCGCTACGGCCAATTATAACAGAATCGCTAAACTCGGAACAAAGTTCCGGTGCCGCTGGCACAATGGGCGCCGTGGGATGACCCTGCGGTGGAGCAAACGACTCGTGATCGCTCTGCGTGGGCGAGGGTGCCACGGCATCCGCCGCGGAGCGCTAGGGCAACAACCAGGAGCAGGCTTGATCGTAGGGTGGGCGCCTAGGGAGTCGTTGCCGAGGCAGGCGTGACACCACCATTCCAGACCGGCGCATCGCTCAGCGTGGCTTCGCCGGGCGGCGACGGCTGGCGAGCGACTGGCGGCGACGGCTGGCGAGCGACTGGCGGCGGCGACCTGCGAGACGACGCCACCGGCCGAGCGTTCCGGTTCTTGCGCCGCGCCAACAGGCCTTTGCGCGGCTGAACCGTCTCTTGGCCCTTGATGAACTGGCGATACTTCACCCGTTCTTCCTTGTCGTAGCTGACCACCACCTGCACGTCGGTGCCATCGGCCCAAATCTCGGTGGGAATGCCCACCACTTCCCACAGGCCGCCGGTGGCCACGTCCGCGGCACCGTGCATGAACGCGCGGCCCATCTTCGCGCCTTTGCTATAGCCTTGCTTAAACGCAAAAACGTCTTCGATGCTGCCGTCGGGCCGCGGCCGCGTCCACGTGGGCGCACCAAGCTCCGCAATCACGTGCGTCCGCGGCGTACCTTCGTGCAGCACGCCTAAGTTCTTTTTGTCCGGCTGTCGGGCAGCCTTCACCGCCGCGCACCCCGAGCTGCCCAACACCATGCACGAGGCAACGGCAGTAGCCACGATCGCAAACGACGATCGAAAAGCTAGCCACGGCACGAGGGAATCCTCCTGGCACTACTCTGGGAAATGACCGCGAACTATAGCGACTACCGGTGTTATCGGTCAATGGACAAGGCGCAGGCCAGCGTTTTCGGGCGAACCACGCCGGGCTGGCAAGACAGGCAAGGCAGGTTGATGACTTGCCCCGCCGGGCGATATCATCGGGTCCATGAAACTCGGCTTGATCAATTCCGCCTGGGTGCAGGCCAACCAGCCCACCTCGTTCGGCCTGCGCAAAACCAAAGAGATCGGCTTTGACTGCGTCGATATCTTCGCCGACCCGTTGGAGCTGGAAGCGCGCGAGCGGCGGCTGATTAAGGACGAATGCGATCGGCTGGGCCTGCCCATCGTTTCGCTGGCCTGCGTGGCCGTCGGTCTGGTCGATTTCAACGCCAGCGTGCGCAAGTTCCACCTGGGCCGCGTCGAGGCTTATCTCGACTTGGCTTATGAATACCAGGCCAAAAACGTGCTGCTGGTGATCGGCGAATATATCTGGAATCGCGAGGTGATTCCGCCCGCCGAACAGTGGCAATGGGGCATCGAGACCGTGCGGCAGCTTGGCCGCCGGGCGGACGAGTTGGGCCTGGAGATCGTCTTGGAACTGGAGCCGTTTCCGCTCTCGCTGATCAACAATGTCGACACCATGCTGCGTTTTCTCGAAGACGTTGGCCAGCCGGCGGTGAAGGCCAACATCGACATCTCGCACCTGGCCTTATCGCGGGTGGCCCCGGAAGAGTTACGGCGGTTGGCCGGTCGCGTGGGGCATGTCCACATTTCCGACTGCGACGGCAAATTGCACGGCGATCTGCCGCCTGGGCGCGGCGTGGTCGATTTCGAGCCGTATCTACGCGAGATCAAGTCGCTGGACATCGACGGCGCCATCTCCATCGAGCTGGAATATTCGCCGCAGCCCGAGCGAATTGTGGAGTGGGTCGAAGAAGCGTATCGCGAGACAGATCGCCGCCTGCAGGCCCTGGGTCTGCGCGGGTGAGGGATCGCTGTAAAAAGCTGTCGTCTCGCATAGGCCGATCAGTTCCGGCCCAGCGAGACGACAGATCAGCGGGCAACCTTCAGCCCGTCACGAAACGACAGCCTGGAAGGCCGTCGTACGTCTCACTTCGATCGCTCAAGGCAACTTGGTAAGAGCCTTAGTGAAACAGCTCCACCTCGCGCTCTTGGCGGCGGTTTTCTTCTTCGGGGAAAACGTCCCAAAGGTTGTCCTCGGCGTTGATGGCGACCTCGACGTTGCCGGCAAAGTTCAATGCCTTGCGGACCATTTCGGTGCCGTTGCCGCGATCGTACTCGATCACAATCGGATATCGGCTGCTAATCGAGCGCGTGTGCCCGCCGCGCACGGCCAGCGGCTCGCCGTTGAACACAAAATGGAAGTCGCGGGGATTGCGCGAGTTATCCACAGTGACGTCAAACCGTTCGTGGTAGAGTTCCCAGCCGTGGTCGGTAGGCTCGAAATAATACGTCCCCGCGGCTAGCGTATACTCGGTGCCGCCTTGACGTCCGCCGCGGTCGAACTCGATCACCCAGCGTTGCCCGGTTGGCAAGCGCTGCGAGCTGCCCGGTTTCATCAGGTATTCTTCGCCATTGAGCAGGTAGCGCACATTGGCGCCCGAACGCTTGGGATTAACTAGCATGGTGCCGCTGCGCATGGGCGCGCCTTCGGCGTCGGGCACGGGGGCTTCCGAGAGCACCGGCAGGCCCAGCGCCTCGGCCGCATTGCCGCGACCGATATCCACTCCGCCCCGCCCGCGGCAGCCCACCATCACCGTATCATCGCTGAGCACCACGGCGCTGCCGAAGCGCAAGTTCGGATTATGAATCAGCTTTACTCGCCCGGTCGGAAGCTGGCGCGGGGCGCCCACATCCGGCTCGGCGTCGAGCAAGATCTCCTGGATTTCGACCCAGGTGGCCAGCGTATCGACGTCGCCGGTCAGGTCGGCCGCCGCGGGCACGACCGCGGCCAGCTTGTCCAGCGCCGCGCCGAGGTCGTCGACTTCGTCAAGCGTAAGCTGACCCTCTTCGGCGCCTTGTTCCAGCTTATTAAAGGCGCGTTGCACTTCGGCCTCGCGCGCGATCTGCTCGGCGCCCGAAGTGTCGTTGGGCTGGGCTTGCAGCCAAGCCTCGTAAATGGCCGCGGGATCGCCCGAACGAAGGGCCTTGGTCAGAGCGGTGCGGTCCTCTGGCTCCCAGCCGGCGGTGCCCGAAAGTGCTTCGAGCTTGTCGGGAAACAGGCGCCGCATGTCGGGCCGCACGTCATCCACCTGGTCGCGAATCTGCCGGGCCACCCCCGAAACCGCCGCTTCCAACCGGTTTTGCGTCAGCGGAATGGGTCGAATCACCTCGTTGATAACCGTTTGCGTGTTTCGGGCGGGCAACTCATTCCGTGTGAAGTCGGTCCGCCGAGCCACAGTTCGGCGGCCCGCCGCGCCCGGCTGCCTTTGGCCATAAGATTGCGCCCACGCCAATTGACCGGCCAGGCAACACGAAAAACCGACGAAGCCCAACACCGAGCGACGTAGAACGAGCATGATATGTTCCTCCTTTGACTTGTTGAGACGCGGGCAAAGCCGATACAAGACCGTCCGCGCTGCGCGATTACCGACCACTGGGCCGCCAAGATCGGCCTGTGACGCTTGCGATGGCGAGAGAGGCGGTCCCCGCCAAAGCGAATGGGCCGCGCGGCGCACTTCCCTGGCGAGGCCGTGCAAGCAGAATGCCGAATGGCGGTTTTCGCACGTTCAGGTTGGGAAAAATAAGCGGAAGCGAGTCTGCTCGACGGGCAACATCGGTCGTTTCATGTTATCATCGCCAGATTACGCAAAGGGTGCAAAACGCAATTGAGAATGATAAAGCAAGAAAGTTGACGTCCCAGAAGCGAAAGCGCAGAATCCTTGACGAACCTCGAACTATGCGGAGCCCCATCATGAAAGCCATTCCCGCGTCATTGGTCTGCCTGATCTCCCTCTTCGCTTTCCCAGTACACGCCGCTGAGCCGCTGAAAATCGGCGTGTTCAAGGCCGATGTGACCCCGCCCTTGGGCGCGCCGCTGTGCGATGCCCTCTGCCCCCCCGCCAAGGAAATTGTTGATCCGCTTTCCGCCCGCGGCGTGGTGATCCAAGGCAGCGACGCCCCCATCGTGCTGTGCGCGGTCGATTGGGTGGGCATCGGCAACGGCGGGCACGACGCCTGGCGAGCGGCGCTGGCCAAGGCCGCCGGCACCAGCGTCGACCGGGTGGCCGTGCATTGTCTGCATCAACACGACGCGCCGGGCTGCGATTTCGAGGCCGAAGCCCTGTTGGCCCAACGGGGGTTGTCGGGCGCCGAGTTTCACGTGGCGTTCGCCCATCAAGCGATCGAGCGAACCAGCGCCGCGGTGCGCGAGGCGCTGGGCGCCTTGCAGCCGGTGACCCACGTGGGCCTGGGCGTCGGCCGAGTCGAGCAAGTGGCCTCGAACCGGCGGATTTTGGGCGCCGATGGCAAGGTGCAATTGGGCCGCATGAGCTCGTGCCGCAATGAAGCCGCCCGAGCGGCGCCCGAAGGCGTGATCGATCCCGATTGCCGCCTGCTTAGTTTTTGGCGGGACGATCGGCCCGTGGTGTCGATCACGTATTATGCGACGCATCCGCAGAGCTACTATGGCGCGGGCGGCGTGAGCGCCGATTTCGTCGGCATGGCTCGGCGGCTGCGCGAAGAGGAAATGCCCGAGGTGTTTCATGTGCATTTCAACGGCGCCGGCGGCAACGTGGCGGCGGGGAAGTATAATGACGGTTCGCGCCCCATGCGACCGATCTTGGCCGAGCGGTTGGCCGCCGGCATGAAGGCCGCCTGGGACAACACCAAGAAAGTCCCGATCATGGCGGGCGACCTGCGGTGGCGCACCGCGGGGGTCGTGCTGCCCGCCAGCCCCACGCTTGAGGAAGCAAAGCTGCTCGAAATTCTCGACAACGCCACGGGCGAAGTGCGCGACCGCGTCCGCGCCGCCCGCGATTTGACCTGGCTGCGGCGCGCCGAGGCGAAACACCAGCTCGAGTTGGCTTGTCTGCAGTTGGGGCCGGCATACGTGGTTCACATGCCCGGCGAATTGTTTGTCGAATATCAGTTGGCCGCCAAAACGCTGCGGCCCGACTCGCTGGTGTGCATGGCCGCGTATGGCGACTATGGTCCCGGCTACATTGGAACCGCGGTCGCCTATCCGCAAGGCGGCTACGAAACGTCTCGTGTGTCTCGTGTGGCGCCCGAGGTCGAGCAAGTGCTCATGGGTGCGCTCAACAACTTGCTGAAATAGCCGTCGCCATCGGTTTTGTCGGCCCCGTCAATGGTTTGCGCCTCGCTCAGAAACTTTTGCGCATCGGCGGTGGCGCAGCTCATCATCTTGAGGTTGACCGCATCAAGCCCAAAGTTCCCCAGGCGCTGCCGAAGTACGTGAGGGGGATTAGATTCTCTGATGGCGTCACCCCTTCATGACCGCGGCGGATCATTTCCCATGAACCGTCGTCGCGCTGCGTCGCAACCAGAAAGCTAACCGCCCGCTGAATCTCCGGACGATCTTGGGGCACGCCAAGCAAGCTCAATAGGTACAGCGACTGGCCAGTCGCATAGGCATCACTCGCCCTGCCAGCAAGCTGTGCAAATCCGCCGTCCGATCGTTGCCGCTTCAGAAACCGCTCGATTTGCGGCTGCACGCCAACGGCAGGTTCAAGGCGTTTCTTCCAAAGCAAGCGCAGAATGGCAGCTTGGGTGGTATCGGTCTCATCGGCCTTCGCCAGCCAGTTGATTGCCTTCTGACGGCTGGCTCGAAGCTCGTCGTTTGTCACGACATCTTCTGACGGAAAGGTGAGCAGCGCTAACAGCGTGGCCACTTCATCCGATTCGAAAAACGGCGGCGGACGATTCTTCGCAGGCGCGACTGACCATGCCCATGAGCCGTTCTCCTCTTGATGCCTGACCAAGTGTCCGTGAATCCTGCTGAGTTCTTCTCGCGAGATGATGTCCTGATCCGGAACAAATTGCGCAACCAGCGCCAGATAGATGGCAGAGCTATTCACCATGTTCGAGCCGGGTCGCGTGGCGCGCGGCTCATCAATTTTGGAAAGCCGGTCTTTCGTCCACTTGACGATGTCAGCGAATTTGTCTGCTTCGACCGGAAAGCCACATTGCCTCGCCTCCGCAAGGGCGAGGACGGTGAAAGTCCCGTGATGGCATGTGGCGCAGGTATGTTCGGCCCGCCACTTGATTGCATCTGCTGCCAGAAATGCGAGGCCACGATCGATGGCTTGGACAGCTCTTTGAGCAGCCGGAGATTCGTCGGCACGCAACGCACCCGCCAACAGCACGGCAAACCCGACGTTCGCGATTCGAAGCCAATGGATCGAGATGACCATGTTCATAGTTCATACTCTGTTCGGAAACCAAGGAAACCAAAACATCCATCCTTTTCGCCGCTGGCTGATTATCGCACTCTTGGCGCACATCAGCAACGGAATGGACCAATAAGACATGATTGAGGGGCTGAAGGCAGCACTAACGAAAACACCGCGTGGCTGGCGGATAGGCCGTGCGGCCCAGCGCTTTCCAGAACCGTCCGCCCGCGCCGCCAGGCTCGGCGGACGCTTCCCCAACGCGACAACGCCGGCCAGCAGCATCGCCAGTTCCTGCGGCTCGGGTTCGGCGGGCGTCCCGTCTTCGCTGCGGCGGCCGGGCCGACGACCGACTCATCGACAATTCGGCGGCGAGCGTAGGCGCGCATGACAGCCTCCCTGGACGGAAACCGCTGTCAGTATACATATGGCTATGGTTCTGTCGAGCACTTTGGTTGCCTCATTTTTGGCTGCGGCTCAGCCCATAGGCTGGGTGTCTTCGTTTGCCCATTCTTCATAGACGGCGCGATCGACGCGCTGCCGAAATTGCTCGTCCAGGCGCGTGCGTTCTTGACAGGCGTGTTCCGCGGCTTGCACGCTCAATTCGAGCGCCGCGGGTGACAGGGCCTTGAGTAACTGTGCAATCACGAGCCGATCGAGAACTCTGGCCGCAAGGCCGCCGCAAACCGGGTCCGTCGCCGCGAACCGCCGCCGCGAACACGCATAGCGCGCGGCGCCGGTCGAGCCGTAATCGACCTGCATTTTCCGCCCACAACCGCAATGCAGCACTCCGCTCAGCAAGGCCGTCCCGCCGCGCGGTGTTCCTTTCGTCGTGGGGCGAAGGGTGTTGTTTCGCAGTTTCTCGCGGTTCTCGAGATAGCGCTCCCAGGAAATGTAGGCCGGTACATGATTGAGCAGCAGCACAGGCCATTCCTCCCAAACGTGCGACCTCCGGACACGGATGATGCTTCCGTCGGCCGCCACGCGCGTTTGCCAGTAGCGACGTCCCCAACTGTAGGCTCCCGCGTAAATCGGATGACTCAACTGCGTCTGCAAGATGCTTTCGCTCGCCACGCGCCACACCAGGCGTCCCGCCGAATCACGTTTCGGCAACTTGATGTCATGCCGGCGCAGATACCTTAAGACCGCATAGGCGCTGCCCAACTCTTGGAACTTGTCAAAAACCAACCGCACCACGGCGCGCACTTGCTCGTCCGGATCCTGCTCCACGACGCGGCCCGGCAAAAGCACATAGCCCCAGGGCACGGCATGGTACAGTTCGCCACGCGCCGCCTTATTGCGTCTTCCGCGCTCCAGCCGGCTTTTCATCACGTGCAACTCCATTTCGCTCATGATGCCTTTCATCCCCAGAATCAAGCGATCGTTGATGTCCAGCGGATCATAGATGCCATCTTCATCGGCTAGCAACGTGTTGCGCACCGCGCACACATCAAACAGGTTGTGCCAGTCTTTGCTGTTCCGGGCCAGGCGGCTCATCTCCAGAGCCAAGATCAGTCCCACGCGATCTTGAGCGACATCGACCAGCAATCGCTGAAAGCCATCACGCCGTGAGGATCCACAACCGCTTTGCCCCAAGTCGTCGTCAAGGACCATGACGTTCGGCGCGCTCCAGCCCAAGCCGATCGCGCGCTCCTGTAAGGCATATTGACGAGCCAGCGACTCGCGATGTTCGACCACTTGCTGCGGCGTCGATTGCCGCACGTACACCACGGCCTGACGCTTCCGATGGCAGTCGGCAACCTTCCCGACGCGAGCAGCCGATTGGCTCTGGCGCGGCGGCACCAAGGGATTCTCGGCGCATGGAGCCGTTTCAAGACGGGTCATCGTCCACCTCCTTTTCCAGGGCTTCGAGGTGCTCGACGACGATTCGCGACAGCGTTCGTAGCGCATGCTGTCGGGCCGCCTGAGGCAACACCGTCCAGAGG
>JAICLL010000190.1 GCA_025927475.1 Pirellulales bacterium | reverse complement strand
GCGGTTGTTGGGTGCCTCTGGGCCCGGGGCCCCTCGTTTCCGCCCGGCGTCCCCCCGGGGGCGGCCCCCCCGCCCGCGGCGGGCGCGTGGCCCCCCGGCACAGGGTAGACGGCAAAAGGACAACCTTCGCAGGAACCGTTTTTAGCCTGTCAAACTTGCGCTCCTGCCGGGCTAGCCGGCGAGGGGGCGGGCCGCTCCAAGATGTGTGGAACAACAAGGGCCATCGGCCAAGGTACTACACAGGCGCCCGACCAACGTAGCATGACAGAAAGATGGGAGGCTCGGATTCGGCGCTGATTGGTTTGCGCCGCCCGCGGCATTTTTCTGTCATCAATTTTTCTGTCACTCCAGCGGCTGCGCGCTGCCGATCAGCCGCCAGGTGGCGTCCGAAATCCGGCCCCTCTCTCCGTTTCCTACCAAACGAGTGGCTTGGGTAGCTTTCCGCGTTTTTTCGCCCTTTTGCCGACCCTAGACTCGCTTGCTCGGTTTATTGAAAACGGTCGGCGGGCCGAACGGACCAACTCGCCCCGCGAGGTGTGACGCTTCGTTATGCGCGGCGCAAGCGAGCGGCGGCTAGCAGGGCGCGGTCGGATTGCAATTCGGCGGGCGAACATTCGGCCAAGATGCGGCCTTCGGCCAAGACGAGCACGCGGTCGGCATAACGCAGCACCGTGCGCAGATCGTGCGTGCTGAACATGACGGCTTCGATGCCGCCGCCCGGCTCGGACTTCGTGGCGGTGGCCGCACGAAGGACGCGAACCACTTCGAGCGGATCCTGGCCGGTGGTCGGTTCGTCGAGCAATAGCAGCCGCGGCCGCAGGGTGAGCGCGGCCGCCAGCGCGACGCGCAACCGTTGGCCCTGGCTGAGCGATAGCGGCGGCTGCTGGAAAAATTCGGCGATGTTCAGTCGCTCGGCGACGCGCAACACCTCGTGCTCGACCGCGGAAGGCGGCCAACGGAGCTGCCGAGGGCCAAACGCCAATTCGTCGTACACCGAGTTGCAAAAGAGCATCAGATCGGCGTTTTGCAGCAACAGCCCGCAAGCCGCCGAGCGCTCGGCTGGCTCGGGCAGGAGCAACCTGCCCGACGAAGGTTTGAAAAGTCCGGCGATGATCGCCAACAGCGTGCTCTTGCCGCCGCCGTTGGGCCCGACCAGCGCCACGCGCTCGCCCGGGTCGATGCGGAACGTCACGCTGGCGAAAAGCGGCTGCGAGGCGCGAGGAAACCGAAAACCAAGCTCCTCGGCGCAAAGCAGCGGCGGGCCGGCGCACGACGGGCGCGGCCGCGATGCGCCCGCACCGAAGGGGGGCGGCGATGATTCCGCCTGGTCCGCGGAATCCAACCCGGCCACGTCATGGCGCCATGGCAACGCGGCTGCCAGGGCCGGCCCGTCGCTCGCGCATGCCTCGGCGATGAGTCGTCCCTCGTCGAGCACCAACAGCCGATCGGCGATGGCCAGCAGGTCTTCCAGCCGGTGCTCGGCGACGACAACGGCCCAGCCTTGCCCGCGCAGCCGTTTGATTTGGTCCAAAAGCTCCTGGGCGGCCACGGCGTCGAGCTGGCTGAGCGGCTCATCGAGCAGCAACAGGCCAGGCCGCATGGCCCAAAAGGCCGCCAGCAGCAAACGCTGCTTTTGGCCGCCGGAAAGCTGCTGCGGCGGAACGGTCTGGCAACCTTCCAGCCCGAACTGTTCGATCGCCGCGGCAATGCGTGAGTCAATCTCTCGGGCCGGCAAGCCGAGGTTTTCCAGGCCAAAGGCGATCTCGCCCGTCACGCTCGTGGCACAAAGTTGCTCGTCGGCCGATTGCAACACCAGCCCGACGCGACGGGCGAGTTCGCGGGGCGCGGCGTGGCGAGTGTCGAGCTGGCGGTCGTCGTCTGCGCAAGGGCATTCGTTGGCGGACGCAGAGACGGCTTTTGATGGCGCGCTCAAGAGCACGCGGCCGCTCATCGCGCCCGCCGAGTGGTGCGGAATCAGGCCGGCCATTGCCCGCAGCAACGTCGATTTGCCGGAGCCCGACCGGCCCGCCAACAGCGCCAGGCTGCCCGATTCGATCGATAACGTGATGTCGCACAGCGACGGCTGCGTGCGGCCGGCGTAGGTGAACGAGAGCCGCTCGACGCACACCGCCGCGCTCATCGGGCGACTCTCCGCAACCGGTAGCCGAGCTTGACGCCGAGGGCCGCCCCAATGCCGCCGTAGCCGAAGTAGGGAATCAGCGCGATCGCGACGATATAGCCGGTGGCATAGTACAGGCGGTAGAAGACCATATAGATGGCATATTGCACGACCACCGCGGCGGCTTTGGCCAGCGCGATCGCCAGGGCCGTGCGAGCCACCGCGCCGCGCGGGGGTTTATCGCCCGGCTGCCGCAGCAAGTTGCTGGTGGTGGCGCCGGCAATGGCCAACGCGCCTTCGCCCAGCACGATGCTGACCGTCACCGGAACCAGTTGGAACACATCAAAACTTCCGCCGAACAGGCACATGAGCAGAAACTGCGCGAGATAGGCGAGCATCAGCGTGCCGGGCCGCGGAATCAATACGACCAGGGCCGCCATTAGCAGGGCGGGAATGCCGACATCGGCCACGCCGGTGATGAATGCCGAAAATGGTCCCAGCAGGGCGTAGACCGCGCCGCCGGCGATCATCGAGCCAAAGGTGATGGCGAAATGCGCCCCGGCGAACAGCCCGATGATGGCCAGTCCTTCGACGCCGATGGCGTTGGTCACGCGGTTGATCGAGCAGGCGATCGCCAGCCACCCGGCCAGCGCCAGCAGCAGAGCGGCGGCCAAAACCGTCCTTACCCAGGGCTCGTGCGCGATGTTGGGCAGCCCTTGCGCCTGAAATTTGCCCCAGAAGGTGGCCGCTAGCAGCAAGGTGATTGCCGCGTAGCCGGTGAGCAACAGCGGCCCGCGGCGCGCCGCTCTTTTCGGCCGCTCCCCCTGCTCTGCACGCTCGGCTGTGGTATAAGATGCGGTGTTCAAGGTAGAGAACAGGGCACAGGTGACAGGGCAGCGGGAACACGGATAGGGACAGGGAACAGATCGCGGAGTATATTCCGCGGTATGCCGCAGTGAGAAGAGGCGAACAAAACGATTAGGGAGATCCGAAGATGGCCGATTCGTCAACGATTCAGTTGTCGATGCCCGAAGCCGATATCGCGGTGCTGACGCTCGACGCGCCCGACAAAGGGGCCAACGTGCTCGCGCAGTCGGTGCTGGCCGAACTCGACGCGCACTTGACGTCTCTGGAAAAGCGGCAAGACCTGGCGGGGCTGATCATCCGCTCGGCCAAGTCGGGCATCTTCATCGCCGGGGCCGATCTGCGTGAGTTCGCCGCCGCCAAAAACCCCACCCGCGAGCAAACCATCGAGGTGGCCAGCCGCGGACGCAAACTGTTTCAGCGCCTTTCGAAATGCCCGTTTGTCACGGTGGCGGCCATCGACGGCGTGTGCGTGGGTGGCGGGGCCGAGCTGGCCATCTGGTGCGACCGGCGGATCATGACCACCAGCCCCAAGGCCCAATATGGCTTTCCCGAAGTGAAGCTGGGCATGTTTCCCGGCTGGGGCGGCACCGCCCGAACGCCGCGGGTGGTGGGCCTGGGCAACGCAGTCGAGCTGGTCACCAGCGGCGAATCGATCGATGGCCGCACCGCGATGCAGATGGGGTTGATCTCCGATCTTGTGCCCAGCGAACGGCTCGACGCGGCGGCCGTCGCCTTGGTGCGTGCCGAGCAGCAGAGCAAGAGCTATCTGGCCGATCGCGAGCTTTGGAGCCGCCCGCTCGATATCGACGACACTGAGTTGGGCTTTTTGGGTGCCACGGCATCGGCGTATATCCAACAACAAACCAAGGGGCATTATCCCGCGCCGCTGGCCGCGCTGGAGGTGATGCTCGGCTCGGCCGGCCTCGATGTCGATGCCGCCGCCCAGGCCGAGGCCGAGGGATTTGCCGGATTGTTCGGCACGCCAATCAACCGGGCGCTGATCAATGTTTTCTTTCTCACCGATCGCAACAAAAAAGACACCGGGGTCGAAAGCCCCGATGCACGTCCGCGAGACATTAAGGCGGTCGGCGTGTTTGGGGCGGGCATCATGGGCGCCGGCATTTCGGCCGCGGTGGTCAAGCGCGAGGTGCCGGTCACGCTCACCGACGCCGCGCCGCCAGCCCTGGCCGGCGGTGTGCAAAAGATTTTGGAAGAAGTAGCGTTTAACAAGCAGACAAAAGGCGCCGATCCCCAGCGGATGCTCAAGTTCGCGCCGCTGATCAACGCCACCACCACCGACGCCGAATTCAAAGGCTGCGACCTGGTGATCGAGGCCGTTGTCGAAAACCCCAAGGTCAAGGCCGAGCTTTATCAGCGCATTGAGCCGCTGCTGGGCGACGGGACCATTTTGGCGTCGAACACGTCGGCCATCTCCATCGGTCGACTGGCCGAAAAGCTGAAGCGGCCCGAGCGGTTTTGCGGAATTCACTTTTTCAACCCCGTGCGCAAAATGCCGCTGGTCGAAGTCATTCGCGGCCCCAAGACCAGCGACGCCACCATTGCCACCGCCGTGGCTTTTGCCAAGGCGATCGGCAAATCGCCGATTGTGGTGGAAGACGGGCCGGGCTTTTTGGTCAACCGGCTCTTGCTGCCTTACATGAATGAAGCATTGGAACTGATGCTCGACGGCGTCGAGATCAAGGCCATCGAGTCGGCGGCCAAGGGGTTCGGCATGCCGATGGGACCGATCACGCTGTACGACGTGGTGGGCCTCGACACCGCCTACTACGCCGGGCAAGTGATGCACGAGGCCTTTCCCGACCGCATCGGCGAGTCGCCGCTGTTGGCCGCGATGGTCAAAGCGGGCCGGCTGGGGCAAAAAGCCGGCGTCGGCTTCTTTGCCTACAAGGACAAAAAAGGCGGCCGCGGCGCGCCCGACCCGAAGCTGGCCGACGTGCTGAAGCCGCTGGTACGCGGGCAGACCAAACTGAGCGAACAGCAGATTGTCGAGCGGTTGTTTTTGCCGATGGTGTTGGAAGCCACCCGCATCTTGGCCGAGCACAAGGTGCGCGATCCGCGCGATGTCGACCTGGGCCTGATCTATGGCATCGGCTTTCCGCCGTTCAAGGGAGGGCTGTTGTTCTGGGCCGACACGTTGGGGGCGGCCAAAATCATCGAGACGCTCAAGCCCTATGAATTACTCGGACCGCGTTACCAACCCACGCCCATGCTGCTCGAGATGGCGAAGGCCAAACAGGGATTCTATGAGCGGTAGCGTTCACCTTCGTAGGATGGCCTTCCAGGCTGTCGCGTTCGGCTGTTGCCGCCGGCCGGGGCAAAAGCAGACCCCTGTAAAGTGCCATCTTGAGTTCAGATTTAGTCCATCGCGTCCATGAGCTCGCCGTAGATATCGGGCCGCTGTTGGTTCCACGCGTCGCCGAGGTGCTCCCAAAGAGCTACCAAGCCCAGCAATTCCGGACCGGAGTAGGCCAGGAAGTCCTGGTCACCCTTTCTGGCGCACCAAAGCGAACCGTTTTCACCTTTTTCAAGCCAGATTTCGTATCCCTTGTCGCGTAAGACGATCAAACTGGGGTTATAAGTATTGCCCGACGCAACAAGGCTCGATTTCGTTTTTGTGCCCATTACGTTCTCCGTTTCTGAAGTCGAAGTGGAGCGACAACCCGAGCCGGAATTGCCCCTTCCACCAAGATCTCACTATTACGTTTCATCGCGGACCAAACATCGTTCGCCTGCCTGGCCATTTTTTTCGGACCATTCAGCATCGCGTCATGGACGTCGTCCGGATGCCAGACTCGTATACCACTGTCCGATTCCAATTGCCGAACGCTCACTACCGCAATCTTATAAACATGTCGGTCATCATTGGCTGCGAACCGCCGTGCAACCGCGATCTCCATTGTAAGCGAAAGATATCGACTCGATTGTCCCGACTCCTTGCGCAGGACGTGGTCAGCCCAGTTCTGGATGTCGGCGGTGTCTGCCTCGGCTGCTAAAGCCAGGCCCATTGCTCCACCTGCGTAACGGGCGTCTCCTCGGAAGTAATACCGGCGTGGCACTTCGATAGTCCGGGCTTGGATGAAGATCGCTCATTCCCAAGGCGCCGATAAGCCTCCGCAAAACGCGAACTCCATGTCAATGGTATCGCCCGGCGTGTGATGAATCAACGAGGTCAACGGCATTGCCCGGCAAACAGCTTGTCAGTCGGTGAGCGTTATGACATGCTGTAAAATTGCAGGTCGATTCTGGGATCCGCGCTTGCCGCTCACGCGACCTCATCCTGCACCGTGCGCGACTGCCGAACTTACCCCGTTGCCACGTTTTGTCGGGATCCTTACGGCTGTGAACCAGTGCTATAAACATTCTCCGCTCATCCACCGGATCGGTATCGGCGGGCCACTCTTTCTATCGTGGCTGGCATACCGTTCGTCCATTGACCACTTTGTTCACGGCGGCATGATGCTGCGTGTAATTCTGGTCGCGGGTTGCCTTGCGCTCGCTGTTGCCATCGGTGCGCTTTACGTGACCAGTGGCGCCAACCGATACGAATTCACGGAAAGCGGCCTTCGTATTCGCCGATTGCTTGGGACGACTTTTCATCCCTGGGCCGAAGTACACCGCCTCGCTTGGAACCACCGGCTTCATTACGTCATCATCCACGGTCGCCACGGCCAAATCGCATATACCTCGACGGATTTCTTCCCAGCCATCGTCGATTTTCTCCATAGCATCCACCGAGAGAGCGGTTGTGAATTGGATCCTAAGCTGGCGTGTGTATTGTCCGCGTGCGAGAGTAATGGCACAACCTAAAGGCGATCTCATTGCGATTCTCCGAACTGGCCATCTATAATTGCTGCCGCACCATTGCGGCAACGTCGCCGAAAAACGAAGGCATTGCCGCGAAGCCGCTCCGTTGGCGCGGCTGCCCCCAATCCCCAGTCCCCAGTCCCCGCTCACCAGCCACCAGTCCCCAGCCACCAGTCCCCAGCCACCGCTATAATTGAGCAAGACCCACTCACCAGCCAGGAGCATTCACCATGAAACACGCGGTCGTGATCGACGGAGTCCGCACGGCCATCGGCCGGGCGCATAAAGAGAAGGGCGTCTTCCGCGACGTGCGCAGCGACGACCTGGCCGTGACCGTGGTCGAGGCCCTGGTCGAGCGCACCGGCATCGACCCGGCGGAAGTCGAAGATCTGGTGCTCGGCAACACGCAGCAGCAGGGCGAGCAGGGATTTGATGTCGCCCGGCATGTAGTGTTGATGGCCAAGCTGCCGGTGGCCACCGGCGGGGCCACCATCAACCGGCTCTGTGGCTCGAGCTTGCAGGCCCTCAACCAGGCCACGCACGCCATCATGGCCGGCTTTGAAGACGTGCAGATCGTCGGCGGGCTGGAACACATGCACCACATACCGATGGACCAGGACATCGATGTCAATCCCAAGCTGTTTCATCGCACGTCGAAGGGGGCGCTGCACATGGGCATCACCGCCGAGTTTCTGGCCCAGACGCAAGGCATCTCGCGCGAGGAGCAAGACGCCTTTGCCGTGCGCAGCCATCTGCGGGCGGCCGCGGCCACGCAAAAAGGCGAATTCAAACGCGAGGTTGTGCCCGTTTGGGGCCGCAACGAGGCCGGCGACCGCACGCTGATTGATGTCGATCAGTGCATTCGCCCCGATTGCAGCATGGAGGGGCTGGCGGCGCTCAAGCCGGCCTTCATGCCCGGCATGGGCACGGTGACGGCGGGCAACAGCTCGCCGCTGAACGACGGCGCCGCGGCGCTGTTGATCATGTCGGACGAAAAAGCGAAGTCGCTGGGCTTGAAGCCGCTGGTGCGGGTGTTGGCCACGGCGGTGGTGGGGGTCGATCCGTCGGTGATGGGCACCGGTCCCGTGCCGGCCACGCAAAAGGCCCTCAAACGCGCGGGACTGAAGATAGGCGATCTTGACGTGATCGAACTGAACGAAGCCTTTGCCTCGCAGTCGATCACCTGCATCCGCATGTTAGGTCTGGACGAAGAGCGGGTGAACTTGCGCGGCGGGGCGATTGCCATCGGGCATCCGTTGGGGGCCAGCGGCGCGCGGATCGCCACCACATTGATTCACAACATGATCGACCGCGACGCCACGCTCGGCCTGGCCACCATGTGCATCGGCGTCGGGCAGGGCATCGCCACGGTGTTTGAGAGAGTGTGAAGGCCTCAAAGTAGTCCCGGCACTCCGTGATGGGAACCTCCGCTCGCCGCAGGCGATCGCCACTCCGCCACGGAGTGTCGGAGCTACGTGGCGGTGGCTGGGGCAGAGCCTTGGCGATGCCCCGGCCGATTGAGCTTCGATATGGCAAGCGTCGAAACAACCGAAGACTTCGATCAATACTGCTGGCACGATTGCCGCATTTGGGGCATCGAGTTTCGTGTGGGCGAGCCCGAGCTAGGCGACTGGACCTCCGACCTGCGGCTCGATATCGACTACCTTTGCCAATGGCTTTGCGATGCGGGACCGTGCCAGTTTCGCGTCGCGCCTGCTTTCCTGGTCTTTCACGAGGTGATGAATCTGAAGATCGCCATCGAACGGCGCGACCCGGACGGGCATTTCGTGCCGGCGCATCCACTTTCCATCGCGGAAATCGAGCGGCAGCCGGCCGCGACGAGCAGCAGTCCGCCGGGCTGGCCCCGGTATTCATGGCGTATCAAGTTGAATGATCCCGAGGGCGGTGAAATCACCTTTTTGGCCAGCGGCTTCACTCAGACGTTACGGACTGAACCGGTCGTGCTCGACGAACAAACCTTTCCGCTACGCGAGCGGCAAAAGCTACTTGCCAACCTGGTGCAATGATCGCTTATGCGTTACGAGCTACCGCTGATTCTCGAGCCGCAGCCTGAAGGTGAGTACACCGTCACCTCGCCGATATTGCCTGGCCTAGTGACTGAAGGAGGCCGTATCAAAGACTCGCAAGATAACGTCCCCGACGCGCTCGCCGCGATTCTTGATGCATACCAGGAGACGGGTAAGGCATTACCGCCGATGGTTACCGTATTTGAAGAATTCTAACGGGCTACTGTTATCGGGAAAGAAAAACGATATCTGGACGAGCGCGCCCGTATTTGCCACCAGCTTTAGCTGGTGGTCAGCGGCTAATAGAACCTCTTTCTTTCAGCCGGCTTTAGCCCGGCTTCTCGAACTCGCTTCAGCGTGTACATGGAATGGCGGCCAGAACGGCATGCACTCGGCAAGTCAGCGGAGTTTTCAGTCGCCCTCGTCGAAGCTAGTTAGCTCCAATCGCCGCTTTGACGTGCCGCACGCGTGATGCTCCTTTTGATTCGCGATGTAGTCGAGCACCCACGGCAACTGCCGCTTGCCAAAGCTGACTACGCCGAACCCGCGCTGCCATTCAAGTCGTTTGAACCGCTCGCGGCGGTTAAGTTCGTACGAGCTTGATCCTTTTAATTCCTTTACAAGATCGCTAATCACGACGAATGGCTCGATGTTGATCGCAATATGCACGTGTGTTGTGGTGCCGTTCACGCCGTGGAGATAGACGCCGCGCGTCTTGCGGCAACGCTTGGTAAGAAGCTCATGCACCGTTGGTTCGATGCGAGGCGTGAGCAGCGGCTGATCGTCCTTGGCGTGCCAGTTGATGTGCAGGTAGATCTCGTGAAATACGTGGCTGGACATGTCGCACCTCTTAACGACTGAAAATTGGCCGGGGGGGTTACGAACCGCCGATCCTGTCATATCACCGGAGCATCCCCGCTGCAAACGGTTTGCGATGAGAAGCCCGGCTAAAGCCGGCTGAAAAAAGAAAGAAGAGAGTTGTGACGATCCCCGACCACCAGCTAAAGCTGGTGGCAAACAAGGCACGCACCGTTGCAAAGCTTTACTGGCAGACCTCGATCCCCGCCGATTCGGCCAAGCAACAAAGCCGCCTGCCCGGCTTGCCAACCGCCGCGGTTTGCGGCAGGCTATAGGCCGCTGTTGAAACCGCTGGAGCCGAGCCGCCGATGTCCGCCGACTGGTCCGATGCCACGATCGTTCGCCTCTTTGCCGAGCGCGCCAAGCGCGATGCGCCGCGCCCCGCGCTGCGCTTTCGCCGCGGCGGCGAGTGGCAGACGCTGCGCTGGGCGGAAGTGGCCGACGACGTGCGGCGGATGGCCGCCGCGCTGGCGGCGCTGGGCGTTTCGCCGGGCGACCGCGTCGCGCAGTTCTCGCCCAATCGCTACGAATGGATCATGGCCGATCTGGCCATTCAACTCGTGCGCGCGGTACACGTGCCCATTCATGCCTCGCTGGCCGCGCCGCAGGTGGCCTATCAAATCGCCGATTGCGGCGCGAAGCTCCTGCTGTTGGCCGGCCCAGATCAGGCAAGCAGCCTTTTGCAGCACCATCAGGCCCATCCCGAGCAAGGGCGGGAGCTAAAGTTGGTCTCGTATGATCCCTGCCCGATCGTCGGCTCCGAGGTGCTTTGCCTGCGAGACCTGCTGTTGCACGCCGACGAAGCCGTGGGCCAGCGGCTGGCGCGCGAGGCGGTCGAGCAGGTCACGCCCGACGATCTGGCGACGATTCTCTATACGTCGGGCACCACAGGCGAACCCAAGGGCGTGATGCTCAATCAGCGCAACCTGGCCTCCAACGCGCTGGGCACGCTGGCCGCGTTTGGCACGCAAACCGACGACCTGCGGCTGGCCTGGTTGCCGATGAGCCACATCTTCGCCCGCACCTGCGATGTCTATACCTGGCTGGCCGGCGGCGGCGAGCTGGCCTTGGCCGAAAGTCCGGAAGCGACCATCGGCAACGCCGCCGAGCTGCATCCCACCCTCATCAACGGCGTGCCATATTTCTTCGAGAAAGTGCAGCGATATCTGATCGATCAAGGGCTTGCAGAGCAGCCCGGCGTGTTGCCGGCGGCTTTTGGCGGGCGGTTGCGGGCCGCCTGCTCGGGCGGAGCGCCGCTCTCGGACCATGTGGCGATGTTTTACAACCAGCGCGGCGTGTTTCTCGGCCAAGGCTATGGGCTGAGCGAAAGCTCGCCGGTCATCAGTGCGGCCACGCCCGCCGCCATGAAGCTCGGTACATCAGGCCGGCCGATTCCGGGCGTCGAAGTGAAGATTGCCGCCGACGGCGAAATTCTCACCCGCGGTCCGCACGTGATGATGGGCTACTGGAACAAGCCGCAGGCCACCGGCGAGGTGCTGCACGACGGCTGGCTGGCCACCGGCGACCTGGGCGAACTGGACGCCGACGGCTTTCTGAAAATCACCGGACGCAAGAAAGAGCTGATCGTCACCTCGGCCGGCAAGAACATCGCCCCGGCTTACCTGGAGTCGCTGCTCAAGGCCGAACCATTGATCGAGCAAGCGGTGGTGATCGGCGACCGCCGCAATTACCTGGTGGCCTTGATCGTGCCCAACCGCGCGGCGCTCGACGCACATTGGCGCCACCGCGGCGGCGAGCCACCCCCGGCCGAAGAGTTGCTGACTCATCCCGACATTCTGGCGTTGTACACCGAGCGGATCAACGACCGGCTCCGCAGCGTGTCGCATCACGAGCAGATCCGCAAGTTTGCTCTGCTCGAAAGACCCTTATCGGCCGAGCGCGGCGAAATGACCCTCACGCTCAAATTGCGCCGCGAGGCGATTCACAACAATTTTGCGGATGTGATTGAGCGACTGTACGCGGGCGGTGCTCCGTAGCTCGTAGGGTGGGCCGAGCGGCTCGTAGGGTGGGCCGAGCGCAGCGAGTCCCACCATTGCCCTGCGATACCATGCCGCGCCTCTCTGTAGGGAACGGACTTCGTTCCGTGCTGGTCATTCGACATTGTGCTGCTTAACGGCTTTGAGGACACCTTCTGTCGGCGACTCGGCGCGGCAACGATCATGCGGCAAAAGGTGGGACTCGCTGCGCTCGGCCCACCCTACGCGTCGGCCCACCCCATC
>JAICLL010000022.1 GCA_025927475.1 Pirellulales bacterium | reverse complement strand
TCACCACTCACCACTCACCACTCACCACTCACCACTCACCACTCACCACTCACCACTCACCACTCACCACTCACCACTCACCACTCACCACTCACCACTCACCACTCACCACTCACCACTCACCCCCCGCCCAGCCCGATGCGCTTCGAATCCCGTATCTTCTGGCTCGCCAAAGACCTCGACGAACCGGCGCAATGCCAGGACGCCTTTGCGCTGGACGCCGAACGCGGCATCGCGGCGTGCGCCGACGGGGTAAGCTCGGCAATCTTCTCTGGACCGTGGACGCGCATCCTCGTGCAATCGACGGTGGAATCGCCTCCCCAACTCGACGATGCCGAAGCCTTCCGCGGCTGGCTCGATGGGCAACGGGCGTCCTGGCGGGGTGGCATCGACATGGCCCGCCTCGCCTGGTATCAGCGGCCCAAGATGATCGACGGCGCGATGACGACGCTGTTGTGGACCGAACTGGCGCCCAGCGAGATCGCCGACGACGGCCACGCCACGAACTATCAACTCCGGGCCGTGGCCATTGGCGATACATGCCTGTTTCACCTACGCGGCGATGAGTGCCTTAAGCATTTCCCGATGGACAGTGCGGGGCAGTTCGGCTTGAATCCCGCGGTGATCGGCAGCGTCGACCGCCAAGCCGATCACTTGCTCGAATTTCAACTCTACGAGGCGGAATGCCCGCCCGGCGACTGGTTGGTTTTGGCGACCGACGCGTTGGCGCTGTGGGCCATGACGCGCGGCGAGTCGGGCGAACCGGTCGACTGGCGCCGCTACTGGGACCTGCCCGACGACCAGTGGCGGCAAGAGATCGTCTCGCTGCGCGAGGCCAACCTGATGCGCTACGACGACACCACGCTGATGCTCTTGCGGGTGGTCGAGGAGCGTCCGGCGCCCGTTGAGGAAGCCCCGCCTGAAGTCATTGATTCTGCGGAGGAAAGGACAGACGCGATGGACGCGCCTCCGGCGGGAGCGGTAGACGAAGCTTCCACGCCGGCCTGTGATGAAACAGCGGCCTCTCTGGAAGGCGCCGGCGCCGCGCCGGCCGAAGTGCCACAGGAAGACGCGACTCGGGAAGAGCAGGTCGAGCCGGTTTCGCTGGCCGAGGCGGCCGAATTGCCGGCAGCGGTCGTCGAGCGTCCGCCGCCGGCAGTCGAAACAGATTCTGAGGATTTGAGCCGGGATGCCCCGGGCATCGGGTTACTTGACACACCTGCCGGATAAAACCTCGGAAGAGGCGGCGGCACCGGCTATAATAGCTCGGAGGAGGAGCATCCATGCAGTCAATCCAACTTGAATCCGGTGCCGATGGCGTGCTGCACTTGTCAGTGCCGCTTGGCATCGCCGAGGCAAAGACCCGTGTCATCATCACCATCCAAGCGGCGTGCGGAAACGGGTCTCTCAGCGCTGATACGCAAGATGATGAGGAAGATGACCTCGATGGCTCCTGCGCTGGTCTGGGCCTTGAAGAGCCGCCTGATTTGCCATTACAGCACCGCTCTTTAGACGAATGAGCTACCTGCTCGACGCCAACGCGTGCATCCGCTATTTGAACGGCCGTTCGCAGCAACTGATTCAAATGCAGCGCGAGCGTACGGTCCCATCCGAGCCAGGCTCGAACAAGCGGGCACGCCGATTGGTTCCGATGACCTAATGATCGCGGCGATTGCGATCGCAAATCAAACAACGCTCGTTACTCGAAATACCGCTGAGTTTCAGCGCGTCCCAGGTTTGCTATTCGAAGACTGGGAACTGTGAAAGCCAAACGAATCACTCCGATGTCCAACGCAACCTCCAACACGCTCCGCTCGCTCATCTTCGACCCCAAGGCGCGGCGGTTCGCGCTGTTGGGCGCCGCGGGCTGCCTGGCGGGCGCCGTGCTCGGCGAGCTGCTGCTGGCTGCCACGCGCTCCCACGCGCCACCTGCGCCGTCGCAAGCCGTGTGCCTCGTGATCGATTGCTCGGGCAGCATGATCTACGGCGACATCGGCAAACCCATCGGCGAGAAACTCAATGAAGTCAAAGCCGCCGCTACCGGTTTTGTCGATCGGCATCGTCAGGGCGATAGCCTGATCGCGGTGGTCGGTTTTGGCAAAGCCGTGCATCGCGCGGCGTCGCTGACCAGCGACACCGACCAACTGCACCGCGCCATCGAGGGCCTCTCGGATGGCGGCAGCACCGCCATGGACCTCGGCTTGCACGCCGCCGCGGGGGAATTAAATCAACTGCCCGAGGAGTGGCGCGATGACAACATTGCCAAGGCGATTCTCCTGTTCACCGATGGCCAGCCCGACGACGCCGAAGCCACGCTCAAGGCGGCCGACGCTTGCCGGAGTCAGAACGTGCGCATCGTAGCCATCGGCACGGGCGATGCCGACAACGGTTTTCTGGCGCAGGTGACGGGCGATCCGAACTTGGTGTTTCGCGCCGACACGGGTAATTTCGATCAGGGGTTTAAGCAAGCCGAAAAAATCATATACGGCGGTTCGCTGGTCGAAGCGGGCGCAGCCCGAAGCGGCTTTCTGAGAGACCTTGTCCGCACGATCGGCTGGAGCATGTTGGCCGCTTGCGGTCTGTCGCTGGCGTTGGTGGCCGGGCAAAACCTGTATGTACACCGAGCCGCCTTCACCGGGCGCGAAGGAGCGACCGCAGCCATCGGCGGCCTGGCGGCGGGCCTGGTCGGCGGAGCGATCGGCCAGGTGCTCTATGCCACCGCCACGGCCAGCGCCGGCGCGCCGCTGATCAGTTCCTTGGCCGCCGTGCTGGTGCCGCTGGGGCGCCTGGTGGGCTGGACGGTGTTGGGCCTGCTCGTCGGTTGGGGCTTGTCGTGGTTCGTGCCCAACCTTGCTCGGCAAAAGGCAGCCCTCGGCGGCGCCCTCGGCGGCGCGATTGGCGGCTTGGCGTTTCTGATTGCCTCAAATCTCGCCGGAGCGGCCGGCGCACTGATCGGCGCGGCGATCCTGGGCGCGACGATCGGGTTAATGCTGGCCTTGGTCGAAGCGGCCTTCCGCCAAGCCTGGCTCGAAGTTCACTACGGCGGCAAAGAGGTGATCACCGTCAGCCTGGGCGCCGACCCGGTCAAGATCGGCAGCGACGGGCGCGCCTGCCAGGTCTATGCGCGCGGCGCTCGGCCGCTGGCCTGCCAATATACGCTCAAAGACGGACACGTCGAATGCGTCGATTTTGCCACCGAGCGCGCTCAGGTGGTTTTGCCCGATGAAGAGCAGGACGTGGGCAGTGTCAAAGTGATCGTGCGCGCCTCGCGTGGCGCGGCGGGCCGGTCGATCGCGGGCGAGAGCCAGGCCGCCGGGCCCGGCATCCAGGTCGCTCCGCCACCGCCGCCGCGCGTCCATCGTCAGGCAGCCGCTGCGCCGCCCGATGAAATCGCCCCCAGCGCCACGGCGCCCGCCCGAACGCTGTCGGCGCCGCCCCCGCGCACGCCGGTTGCGCACCCTTCACCGCCGCCGGCCGCGTCGCCTGGCGCGAGCGATCCCTCCACGCGCAGCATCCGCCCGTTGCCGCCTCCCCCGCCGCCGCGAAAGAAGTAATACTATCGATATGCGATTCATCGGTTTCTCTCGGATCGGTTTGGCAACTACTTGCTGCGTTACGCTTCTTTCCGCGATCTCAGCGGTCGCCGACGAGCCCGCCGCGCCGCCTCGGCCTCCGGTGCAGCTTACGGACGAGGCGCGGCGCATTCATGCCGCGGCGCTCTTGATCGACGGGCATAACGACCTGCCCTGGCGACTGCGCGAGCTGGTGGGCGGGTCGCTCGACCATTGCGACATCGCCCAGCCGCAGCCGAAGCTGCACACCGATTTGCCGCGCCTGCGGCAGGGAGGCGTAGGCGGGCAGTTCTGGTCGGTTTATGTGCCGGCCGAAACCGATCGCACCGGCACCGCCCTGCGCGACACCCTCGAACAAATCGACCTGGTCCATCGGCTCATCGCCCGCTATCCCGACGCACTGGAGTTGGCCCTGACGGCGGACGACATCGAGCGGATCCACGCGACGGGCAAGATCGCCTCGCTGATCGGCGTCGAAGGCGGGCATTCGATTCAAGGTTCGCTGGGCGCGCTGCGGCAGCTTTACAAGCTCGGCGCCCGCTATATGACCCTCACGCACGGCGATACGTTGTCCTGGGCCGACTCTGCCACTGACGAACCCCAACACGGCGGGCTGACCGAATTTGGTGAAGAAGTGGTGCGCGAGATGAACCGGCTGGGCATGCTGGTCGACATTTCGCACGTTTCGCCCGATACGATGCGCGACGCCTTGCGCGTCTCACGGGCGCCGGTAATCGCTTCGCATTCATCGGCGTATGCGGTGGCTCCGCACCCGCGCAACGTGCCCGACGACGTGCTGGCACTGATCGCTGAGAATGACGGCGTGGTGATGGTGAACTTTTTTTCGGGTTTCATCGTGCCCGAAGCGGCCAAGGCCAGCGCCGAGTTTGCCGCCGTACGCCGCGAGTTGCGGGCGAAATATGGCGATTCGGCGGCGTTCGAAGCGGCGGTGAAACGATGGCAAAACGAACATCCGCTGCCCGCGGGCAGCGTGCACACCGTGGTCGACCACATCGACCATATCGTGAAAGTGGCCGGCGTCGACCACGTGGGCTTGGGTTCGGATTTCGACGGCGTGCCGCGGTTGCCCGACCAATTGCACGATGTGTCGTGCTATCCATTCATCACGCAAGAACTGCTCAATCGCGGTTACACGGAACTACAAATCCGGCAAATTCTGGGAGGCAACGCGCTGCGGGCGTTGCGAGGCGCCGAAGCGGCGGCACGAGAATCGCGGCGCTGAGGGAATAAAAAGTAAAACATTGCCGGAAGGAGCGAGGCTATGAATACGTTTCCGCGGAATAGGCAACGCTGTGTCTGGGGCGCGGCAGTGGTGATCGCCGCGATCGCCGTCGTGTGGTTGAGCGCCGCGGGAGCAAACGCGGGGCCGGTGCGGCGGATGCAACGGCGCGCCGCGCGCTGGTCGGGATACAATGCCGCACCCTCGTATTCATCGGGGGTGTATGTTTCACCGCCCGTCACCCCGCCGCCGCCTCCGGCCATGCCACCTTATGCGTTTTTTGGCGCCATCGGGCGATTTGCTCCACCGCCCTATTTCTTTTTCTCGGGCACTGTGCGGCCGGGTTTTGGACCGCCTTGGGCCGGCTCGCCCGAAGGCTCGGCGGCAGCTCGCCTGCCGGCCGATGAACCGCCTCCGGCGCCATCGATTGCGAACGATGCCCAGTCTGAGCCGCAGATTTCTGAACAGATTTCTGACCAGGCCTTCGTAGCTGGGTTGTACCGCGACATCCTCGGACGCGAGCCTGACGATCCGGGTCTCACGGCGTGGGTCCATGCGCTGCACCGCGGCATGACGCGCCGGGCAGTCACGAATTACTTCCTGAATAGCCGCGAACGAGCTCGGCCCGAGCCGGCGCAAACACGCGGGCCTGTCCGGCCCCTTCGCAAACCGCTCCCAGCCGACATCGACGCAAGCGACACGGCTGACAGCGCTGACGACGAACTTGACAGGCCGGGGCCTGCAGCACGCCCGCTTGCCGAGCCTGAAGTAATTCCCCAGGCGGAGCAACCCGCCATCGCTGACGAGGACATCGAGGTATCGCCCGAAGAAGTGCCCGTTCCTCCGGCCGACGCGCCGCCCACGCGCGAGCGCGAGTTTTGAGACAGCGAGCCCGCGCGGCGATTGTCAGTCTTGGAAGCTGACGTGCAAATAGGCTTTGGGGGATTTGGTTAAACTCGCCTACGCATCGGGCTACTCGCGGTCTTCGCGCTCTTTCTGGTCGATCACATAAAACTCAAATGCTGCGCCGCTCCTGCGGACGCCAAAGCGGGTCTTCGCGATGGCGACGATCTTGCGCCCACGATAATCACGCTCTAGCGAGAGCAACTTTCTCTCAAGCTCAGTCGGGTAGAACTGCACGATCGGGCGATCGCCGGTCACGACGCCCGCTCGGCGCACCAGTTCTACGTCGGCTTGTTTCATTTCTCCCTCGCGCCACCGTAACCAGAGGCGCTTTTCGCCGCTTACTTTGCGCCTACGAACCTCGGGCTTAGGCTTCGAAAAGCCACTTACGTAGGTGACCTCACCGGAGCCGACCAGCCCTAACTCGATCCCTTGCTCATCGAGATGCCTGCCATACCCTTCGAGCGAAATATCGCTGTAGTGAATCTCCCATCGCTGGGGAAGCGGCCGCGCCCCAGGCCCTTTCGGTATGATGACCAGTTCGTCGCCAGCCGCGGCGCAGGTAAGGTTGAGCTCGCCTAAAACGAGCTCCAAGGCCGATTTCAAACAGATGTCTTTCACGTTCATGGTTACTGGCCTGGCGCTGGCAAGCCCAGCGTCCTCGAGGTCTGGCCAACCTAGACGGATGGCGATGCCGTGCTTTGCGCTCAAAAAGTCAGCGACTGCCGAAATCGGCTGGTTTATGACGTCGATCTCGGTTTTCTCACTAAGTGCTCGGGTCAGCTTGGGCGAGAGCGGTTCATTTTCAAATTCAAATACTAGCGGTAGGTCGAGCGCGATCGGCGACAGCGGGGCGGCCCCGATGAATAGCACTTCGTGCCGCACGTCGATCGCCAAGCCCAGCGGCTCCAAGATCGTTGCCAGCGCCTGGCGAAGCGTAACGCCGGCCAGGTTCGCCGTAACCGCGGCGTGCGGGTCGATGCCGGCTTCTTCCAGCGATCGCCGATCAACATAAATCTGGATGGCGTGACGCTCCCGAAGGTAATTGAGCCCGTCGGAAAGTGGCACATCGATGAAGTCAACTTTGGTCAATTCGTCGAGCGCGGCGAGAATTCGCCGCACGTTTTCCGTAGTACGGGGCAAGTGGCGCAAAAGGTCAACCGCGGTGAGCTCAGTTTCGCTTACACCAACGTGTTCCAGCCGCGGCAGGTCGCGCAAGGCAGCCAGGCCGTCGCGCGAAATCGATGTGTCCGATAGATTAAGCTGCCGCAGTGCGGTGAGCGGCTTGAGCTCTAGCAAACCGGCATCGCTGATCGCGGTGCCGCCCAGGTCAAGCAGTTCAAGCCGCTTCATCGCCGCGAAATGCTTTAGGCCGCCATCGGTGATCTTTGTGCCGCCGAGGCGCAACACGCGCAGGTCGGCTAAGCCGGCTAGCTTGGCCAGTCCCGCATCGGTCAAGGCGGTGGCCCTCAAATCAAGCATGTCTAGTTGAACTGCCTGGCCGATGTGTTCCGCCGACACATCCGTGATCTTCGAGTGCGCCAGACCGAGCTGGGTGAAGCGGCCGGGCGGCCCAAGTTGTTCCATGCCCGCATCCCCGACGATTGTATCGCTCAAATCGAGCACACTGAGCTTGTCCAGCCGTGCCAAGTGAGTTAGTCCGACGTCGTTCACCAGCGTAGCGCCAAGTACGATGACTTGCAGGCCCCGGCAATGTTCCAGGTGCGACAAGCCCTCATTGCCCACGTTCGTCTCGCGCAAGTTTAAATCGGCGAGCTTGGGCAGTTCTGCGATGTGCATCAAGGCATCGTCGCTGAGCGGCGTATTGCTAAGCGATAAGTCGTGAAGGTTTTTCAAACCAGCCAGCGATTTCAGACCACGGCCCTCAATCTTGGCGCCGGCCAGCGAGAGCGTCACCAGTTTCGACAAGGCGCCGATGGCGGGCAGTCCATCGTCAGTGACAGGTGTCTGGTCGAGCCAAAGAACGCTGAGGTTCGGCAAGGCTTGGAGATGCTGCAAATTGCCATCGGTGACGTCGCTCTCTTGCAAGCCGAGTTGCTCAATTTCGGGCAAAGCAGCCAGCTTTGGCAGCACGTCGGCGACCCGTTTCACGGATTGCAGAGTGACAGCGATGAATTGCCGATGCGGCGAGAAAAGGTCGCGCGAGTCAGCGGCGGCCAAATCTGGGCGAAGGTCTCCGCCGGCCTTACGGATGGCCTGGATTGCGTCGGCCCTTTCTTCCAATGAAGGCGCCGCCTCGACGGCACTGACCGTCAAGCACGCAATGGCGGTTAGCAGAGGCATCCGCAACCGGGCGATACGCGAGCCAGCGCGTTTGATTGGCGAAATAGTCACGGCAGGATTCCCTTGGGGGACGGGGACCGATTCGCTTCTATCACCCGACCGGCGGCCGAACGATTGTCAATTCAGGGCTTCATATGTAGGCGGCAGGCGCCGTCGTCGCAGGTGGCGACGCGGCCAAAACGATAACGCCGCTGTGCAATCTGGCGATAGAGCCATTGCCACAGCCGCAGCGTGCCCGGCAGGTGCAGGATCGGAGCCAACCACCAAAGCGTCGGCAGCCGGCGCGAGAGATACCGCACGGCGAGCGCGCCGGGGTGCCTATGCCCGTACCGGTCGATCAGATACATCTCTTCCATCAGAGCGTCGTGCGTCAAGTCGGGCCAGCGGCGGGCGACTTCGGGGTCGTGCAGCGAAAGGTACGCCAGCCGGCCGCCCCAATCCCAGCGGACCAGACGCCGGATCTGGCCGGTGCAAATCTGGCAATGTCCATCGAAAATCACCACATCGGCCCCCGGCCTGTCAGCCGGGCTGGGCAAGGGCGATTCGATCGTTTTCTCGGAGGTTGACATGACACTCGCCTCGCACGCTGCCAAGAGCAGCCCTGAATCCCGAATCCTGAATCCCGACCCCCGCCCCAAAATTCCGATAAAATGTGTTGGCGTCTTACCCTGTAAATACGTTACACTAACGGCCGTGCCGGGCGTAGGTCCTTCCCTGGAGGTAACCGCAATGGACGTTCTGAAGCAACAGGTTCGTCGTGCTCGTCGGCGTCTCACCGTTCAACGATTCTTGCGAGTGTTGAGTTGGTGCTGGTTCGCGGCCCTGCTGATGGCCGCCGCGCTCGTGGCCGTCGACAAATATCACTCCTTGGGGCTGCTTACCTGGGCCTGGCCTGCCATCGCCTTGAGCGCGGGCTTGGTCGTCGCGCTGGCCTGGTGCTTGTTCGCACGTCGCAGCGAGTTGGAAGCGGCCCTGGAGATCGATCGGCGCTTCGGCCTTAAAGAGCGCATCTCCAGCACGTTCGCTCTTTCGCCCGAACAGATGGAAACGCCGGCGGCCCGGGCGTTGATCGACGATGCCGTGAAGCGCGTCGAGCGGTTGCACGTCGGCGATCAGTTTCGCGTGCGACTGGGACGCTGGGCGTGGCTACCGATTGCGCCGGCAGCGGCTGTGTTTTTGCTCGCCGTGTTTCTCAATCCCGCGATCAACGAACAAAAGGCCGGCGGCTCGGTGCCCAGCCTGGCCGAGAAGAAACGCATCAAAACTTCGACCGAAGCCATGCGCCGCAAGCTCATCGAGCGCCGCAAAGACGCCCGTGAAAAAGATCTGAAAGAAGCCGAAGAGCTGTTTGCCAAGCTCGAGCAAGGCGCCAAGCAGCTTACCAAGGCCGACATGAACGACCGCAAGCAGGCGCTGGTCGAATTGAACGATCTGGCCAAGGACATCGAAAAACGCAAGCAGCAGCTTGGCGGCGGCGACAAGCTGCAAGAACAGCTCAAGAACCTGAAAAACATCGAAAAAGGTCCGGGCGACAAGCTGGCCGATGCCATGCGCCAGGGCGATTTGAATCAGGCGCTCAAGGAACTCAAGCAGTTGCGCGAAAAGCTCGACAAGGGCGCATTCGACGCTCAGAGCAAGGCCGATTTGCAAAAGCAGCTCAAGCAGATGGAAGAAAAGATCCGCAAAGTGGCCGACGCCCATAAGAAGATGGAGCAAGACCTGAAAAAGCAGATCGCCGAGAAAAAATCGAAAGGTCAGCACAACGAGGCTAAGCAACTCGAGCAGCAGTTGGCGAAGCTGCAGCAGAGCAAACCCCAGATGCAGCAGATGAAGAAAATGGCCGACCAGCTTGGCCAGTGCTCCAAGTGCATGCAGCAGGGCGACAAGGCGGGGGCGATGGCTTCGATGAAGCAGCTCGAACAGCAGTTGTCGGAGTTGCAGCAGCAGGCCGACGAGCTGGCGATGCTCGATGATGCGCTGAGCGAGCTCGACATGGCCAAAGACTCGATGAACTGCCAGGAATGCGGCGGCGAAGGTTGCGCCGCTTGCATGGGATTGGGTAAGAAGTATGGTCGGGGAATGGGTCTGGGCAAAGGCCGTGGTCAGGGGGCCCGCCCCGAAGAAAAGACCGGCACCGGTTTTTATGACACGAAAGTCAAGCAGCAGACCGGCAAAGGCGCCGCGCTGGTGGTCGATCTGGTCGATGGCCCGAACATGAAGGGCCAGGTGCAGCAAGAGATCCAGACCGAGTTTCAATCGGTCAAGGCCGGCGAAACCGATCCGCTCACCTCACAGCAGTTGCCCCGTGCCTATCGGGAGCATTCGCTGAAGTACTTCGATTCGTTCCGCGAAGGCAAGAAATAGCCCGACACAAATCGGAGGCTTAGCGCGGCCAGCCTCTGCCCAGGCCACCAGCGTCACGACATCGCGCTGCGCCGCCGCGCAGGGCGTCCGTTCGGCTTTAAGCCGCTTTTTGCAGCCGCTGCGGCAGCGTGAACGAATAGAGCATTGTGACGGCGCCGGCCGAAAGCAGACTCCAGGGCGCCCAATCGCTTGGCACGACGTCGCGCTTGTGGCTGACCGTGCCGAACACGCCCGGTTCTTCGCGCGTCGTGGTAAGCGTGGCCTTTTCCAACACCAGGCATTCCGCCCCTAAAATGCAACAATAGAGGCCCAAGGCCAAGAACAATGCGCGCCACATAATGAGGTCTCCCCATTCCGTAGGGTGGGCCGAGCGAACCCCTGTGTGCTTGCACAACACGCAGGAACCCAACCTGCTCGCTCTTTTCGATTCATCGGCTGAACAAGCGCCTGTGCCGCCTTTTTTGCTGCCTTGAGTTAGATGCGGCAAGTTCCGAAATCGCCTTGCGACCGGCCAATTCTGAACGACAAGCATCCGCCAGCCCGGACGTGCTGAAACTGACGGACAGGCCGGCCCTGGACGATCAAGCAGGTCCGCAAAGCCGCCCGATGGACAAGACGGGGTGAACAGCCCCTCGTCCGCGCGCCGATGTCTTTACGAAGGCCCCACGCGTCAATCGGTAAGCCGTCCCGGCCGCGGCAGGACGCCCCCCCGATGCCCGACCGGGGCATCGCCGAGGTGCTCCCCCGAGCCACCGCGGTGAGTCGGCTTGGGAATGATGGTTGGGCCGGTTGTTCAGTCTGGGCAATCGCGCTATAATGCAGCGGTGGCTCACGGAAAGGCGTTCTTGGGAGTTGGCGCGTTGTCGGCGAAACCCAAACTGCTCTATGTGTGCGGTGTGCGAGACAGCCGCAACGCGCGATCGGTGCCCGGCTGGCTTCAGCAGGGCGAAACGTTCGACGTTGTGCGCGTCACGAGCCCGCTGCGCGCAGTGGCCCGACTGTCGCGTGAGGATTTCGCCGGCATCTTTGTCGATGCCGAGCATGTCCACGAAGCCCTGCAGGTGGGCAAGCTGTTGCAGAACGAGCGCATCTTGCAGGGCATGCCCGACGGCATCGTTCTGCTCGACAGCGACAACACCATTCTCTGGGGCAACGGCCGGCTGCGCGACTGGACCCGCCGCGAGCAAATCGCCGGGGCTAACTTTTACGCCGTGTTGGGCAGCCCCGAGATTCTGGGACCCGATTTTTGCCCGTTCCACACCGCGCTGGCCACCGGCACCAGCAGCAGTTCGACGCTCCGTTCGAGCGACAACCGCTATTACCGCGTCCACGCCGCCCCGATGCTCGAATCGGACGGCCCGCCCAAGCACCTGGTGGTCACCATCCGCGACGTGACCGGCGAGGTGTTGCAGCAGCAGAAGTTGGCTGCCATTCACCAGGCCGGCATCGACCTGGCGAACCTCACGCCCGACGAGCTGTTTCAGATGACGGTTGAAGAGCGGGTCGAGTTGCTCAAGTCGAATATTCTGCATTACACCCGCGACCTGCTCAACTTCAACGTGGTCGAAATCCGCCTGCTCGACTCGAAGACCGGCAGACTTGAGCCGCTTCTCTCGGAAGGCCTCATTCCCGAAGCCGCCGATCGCATGCTCTATGCTCAGCCGCTGAACAACGGGGTGACCGGCTTTGTGGCGGCGACGGGCAAAAGCTACCTCTGCGAAGACACTTCTGAAGATCCGCTCTACCTGGCCGGGGCGGCCGGCGCCAAAAGCTCGCTCACCGTGCCGCTGGTGTTGCACGACGAAGTGATCGGCACCTTCAACGTCGAAAGCCCCGAGCCGAGGGCCTTCAGCGAGAGCGACCTGCAGTTTCTCGAAATCTTCACCCGCGACGTGGCGTTGGCGTTGAACACGCTGGAGTTGCTGGTGGCCGAAAAGGCGAGCACCGCCGCCGAAAGCGTCGAAGCCATCCATAGCGCCGTGGCGCTGCCGGTGGACGACATCCTCAACGACGCCGTCAACATTATGGAGCGGTACATCGGCCACGAGCCAGAAGTGGCCGAGCGGCTGCAGCGCATCCTGCGCAACGCCCGCGACATCAAGCAGGTGATTCAAAAGGTCGGCCAGCAGATGGCGCCCAGCCAGGCGCATCCGCAGGCGATGCAGATGAGCGACCGGCCGGCCTTGCGGGGGCTGCAATTGCTTGTGGCCGACGCCGACGAATCGGTGCGCAGCGCCGCCCACAGCCTGCTCGAGCGGTTTGGCTGCATCGTCGAAACGGCCCACGACGGCGGCGAGGCCATCTTCATGGTCCGCAATCTCAGCGCGGGGCAGAGCTATGACGTGATCATTGCCGACATTCGCCTGCCCGACATGACCGGCTACGAGTTCATGATGAAGCTCCAGACGATCCTGGAGCACGTTCCGCTGGTATTGATGACGGGCTTTGGCTACGACCCGGGGCATTCGATCGTCAAGGCGCGTCAGGCCGGCTTGCCAGCGGGAGCGGTGCTTTACAAGCCCTTCCGTCTCGACCAATTGCTCGAAACCGTCGAGCAGGTCATTCTCGCCCGCGGCGCCGTCGGGCACGCTTAGACAAGAACTCTTACGGCAAATACAGCCGTCCGGTTCCGCGAAGTTCATCGATATTGACGTTAGCTAGAACGCCCGTCACCGTTCGGTCCCCCGGCGTGGCGATTCTGATAGAACCCCAATCGCTCTTCCAGCTTTTTCTGTGCCCTCTGAAGCACTGCCTCGACTTCCGGCGGGTTTTTCAACGTCGCATTCGCGGATCTGACGGTCTTCCTCTAGTACTTCTTCTCGATGTTCCTCGACATAACACCGCGCAACCTCGATTTCAGCAACTGATAGGCTCGGCATCACGTCTTGGATGATCTGCTCGTCGGTGTACCCTAACTGAAAGTACGGCAACAAGTCTTGCACCGTTACGCGGCTGGTGCAAAGCTGTGGCCCGCGGCCTCGATCGACAATCGTAATTTCACGTTTCATAACGCATGCCTCTGCACCGATTTTACGCACTCTTGGAGCGGCTGTCTAATTCCGCCCTTGTCTTCCGCCAGCTATTCGAAAGGCTGGCAACCAGGACGAAACAAACCGCTCTTCTATCGACATGCCCCCAGCTTTGTTCGGCTAGCACGCACCTTGACGCGGGTGGTATCCTTAAATGTGGGAATGGCTTTCAGTTCCACATTTCTTGCGTCATCTCTCTCAAAAACCGAAGGCATGTCAAGTGTTTTACTTCCGCCGGCCGGGCTGAGGGCCGATGGAACCAAATCGGGCGGGTGGTGGCATGCGGCCGATGAACCCGGCCGCATTGTTTGCGATCTTTGCCCGCGCGCTTGCGCCCTGCGGCCCGGCGACCGTGGCTTCTGCTTCGTCCGCGAAAACCGCGACGGGGACATGGTGCTCTCGACCTATGGCCGCAGCACCGGCTTTTGCATCGACCCGATTGAGAAGAAGCCGCTCAATCATTTTTATCCTGGCACCAGCGTGCTGTCGTTCGGCACCGCGGGCTGCAATCTGGGCTGCAAGTTTTGCCAGAACTGGTCGATCTCGAAATCGCGCGAGATTGAACGGCTCAGCGAAGAAGCCACGCCCGAAGCGATTGCCGAGGCCGCCCTGCGATTGGGCTGCCGTAGCGTGGCGTTTACCTATAACGATCCGGTGATCTGGGCCGAGTACGCCATCGACGTGGCGCGGGCCTGCCGGGCCGCAGGTCTCAAGACGGTGGCGGTTACCGCCGGCTATATCACGCCGGTCGCCCGCGGCCCCTTCTATGAAGTGATGGACGCGGCCAACGTCGACCTAAAGGCGTTTACCGAAGAATTCTATCGGCACGAGACGCTTTCGCATTTGCAGCCGGTGCTCGACACGCTCCGTTGGCTGAAGCACGAAACCAACGTCTGGTTCGAGATCACCAACCTGGTGATTCCGCGGGCCAACGATTCGCTCGACGAAATTCGGCAAATGTGCCACTGGGTGCTGGAAAACCTCGGGCCCGACGTGCCGATGCACTTTACGGCGTTTCATCCCGACTTTCGGATGACCGACCGCGGTCCGACGCCGCCCGAAACGTTGCTGGCCGCGCGGGAGGTGGCCGTCTCGCTCGGCATTCATTATGCCTATGCCGGCAACGTGCATTCGCCCCGTGAAGGCAGCACCTGGTGCCCCGGCTGCGGGCAGTTGCTCATCGAGCGCGACTGGTACGATTTGGGCGGATATCAGATGGCCGACAACCGGTGCGGCGGTTGCGGCTACCGCATCGCCGGGCATTTCGACAGCCGGCCCGGCGACTGGGGGCGAAAGCGATTGCCCGTGCGGATTGCCGACTACGCCTCGGCCGGCGGGCGAGCGGTAAGGCAATTGGGAGAGACGAGCATGATAGAAACCACGACCACGCCCGAACTCGTTCCGATTGCCCTGCCAGTCGAACGCCCCGAACTCACCGACGGCCAGAAAAAAAATTTGCTGCGGGCGGCGGCGCAGGTGGTGGCGGCCACCGCACGGGGACATCAGGTGACGCCGGCGGAGGTCGGCCTGAGCGAATTCGAGCGGCAACCGGTCATGGGAGCGTTTGTTACTCTGAAGCGGCAGGGCCGGCTGCGAAGCTGCTGCGGCTCGATGTCGCAGAGCATGTCGCTGGCGCAGGCGGTGTTTCACGCGGCTTGCCGATCGGCGGCCGACGACCACCGCTTTCCGCCGGTCTCGCCCAGCGAGTTGCCCTATCTGGAAATTGACGCCTGGGTGCTGTTTGGCGAGCGGCGCTGTGAAGCGCTGGGCGAGGCGCGCCGCGAGGCGGTCATCGTCGGGCGGCACGGATTAATGATTTCGCGCGGTGGACAGCGCGGGTTGCTCTTGCCGGGCGTAGCCGTTGACCATGGACTCGACGCCGACGGCTTCTTGCAGCAGGTCTGCCTGAAGGCCGGCCTGCCGCCCACCGCCTGGAAAGACCACGATACCGAGCTGTCGCTTTTCGAGGGCGACATGATCGTGGGCATGTTGCCCGAACTGGCCGACGTCCACGCAACCGCTTCCGCGCCGCCCGCCCTCAATGCCAATGATTTGCAGGCGCTGGCAGAATTCTGCCGGACGAACATTTTTGCCGCCCTGACCGGCGCCACGCCTAGCTTTTACGCCTTTGGGGTCTCCGACGCCAACGTTAGCGGTGTGGCGGTGGCGTTAGAAGACGCGGCGGGCAATCCCTGGGTGCAGGCCGATCAGCTTTCCTTTCGCAAACCGATCCCGCTGCAAGCGTCGCTGTTTAGCTTGTCGGAGCAGCTTGGCCGTGCGATCGGGCAAGGCGAAATTGATCCGCGCCGGTTGATCGATCCACACCGGCTGGCGCAAGTGCCCATCCATCTGATTGTGCTGTTCGATCCGGCGATGCACGGCACCCTCGAAAAGCCCGATTTGCGGGGCATCGACGCCGAGCGGCGGGCTGTGGTCGTCGTCGAAAACAATCGCTCAGCCATCGTCTGGAGCCAGCAGGCCGACGTCGAACGATTGGCGACCGAAGCCGCGCAACTGGCGCGGGTCAACACTCCCGAGGCCGCGTCGCTGTTTAGCTTTGCGGCCCTCAGCAATGGCCCGCGTATGAGCGTGGCCAATGTGTTGCGGCCGCAGGCCGGGCCGAGCGTTCGCCCGGCGGCGGTGGCCGGCAGCTTCTATCCCGCTGAGGCCGCGGAGCTGAGCCAGTTGGTCGATGACCTGCTGGCTGGCGAAGCCGTTCGGCCCGAAGCGGTTCCCGCGGTGATGGTGCCGCACGCCGGCTTGAAATACTCAGGCCGGATTGCCGCCGACGTGCTGCGACGGGTGATGATTCCCGAAAACGTAATCGTTATCGGCCCCAAGCACACGCGGCTGGGCGTCGATTGGTCGGTGGCACCGCATGAGACGTGGTCGATTCCCGGCGGCAACCTTGCCGCCGATCCCGAGCTGGCCCGAGCGCTGGTCGAGGCGATTCCCGGACTGGAACTCGACGCCGCGGCGCATCAGCAAGAACACGCCATTGAGGTCGAACTGCCCCTTATAGCCCGCTTGGCGCCGCAGGCCCGCGTGACGGGCATCGCCATCGGATCGGGCAATCTGGCTCGCTGCCGCGCCTTCGCCCAAGGGCTGGCCAATTGCCTGCGTGAGCGGCGGCAGCCAACGCTGCTGGTCATCTCCAGCGACATGAATCATTTTGCCAGTGATGTTGAAAACCGCCGGCTCGACGAAATCGCTCTGGCGGCGATGGAAACGCTCGATCCCGCGCTGTTGTACGACACGGTAACGCGGCATCACATCAGCATGTGCGGGGTGCTGCCGGCGGTGATCGTGATGGAAACGCTCAAGCAACTAGACCAACTCGGCGGCTGCCGCCGAGTCGGCTACGCCACCAGCGGCGACATGACCGGCGACCGCAGCCGCGTGGTGGGCTACGCCGGCCTGCTGATTGGCGCTTCGGGGCAGTAAACACTTCATCAGTGCTGCAACGAGCGGGGGATGGTAGCCCGACGCCTAAGCAAGGAAAAGGCGGTCCACGTCCCTCGCTGACGCGTCGGGCTTCGAGGGAACGAGGAATCCGCCGCGCTAGTAGCGAGATTCGTTCCGCCGTCGCCCCAACAAAAGCGCTGCCCGTAAGGCCGGAAACCGGTCGGCCAGCGACATGACTTCCGACTCCGCGACCGGCGCGCGAACCGACACGCTCAATAGATGAGGTATCTGTTCTAGTCGGTGCGCTGTTTCGTCGTCGATCTGAGCTGTTTTCAATACGACGCGGTAGCCGGCGTTGTGAAAGCTGGGGCCGAGAACATAACGGCAGCATTCGGGATAATGCCCGCTCCGAACGGCGAAAACTCGCGCACCCTCTTGCGAGAGTGCGCGGATCGCAAGCTGCTCATCGTCGGCGCGACGCGATTGAAAGCGATAGTTTTCGGCCCACACGGCACAACCGGTCAATAAGACGAAGAGTGTCCGCAGGCTGAACTGGGGTCGCCGAAATCGCAGCAGCTTCATCTCGATTGATCCTCCGTTAAAGGGCGGTGGCCACAGGGCGCCCAGCGTCGGGTGGGCCGCTACGTTATCGGCGGCATACCAGAACACCAAGAGCAATCGCGCCGAGCTCCACGGGCGGGGCCGACACGACAGGAGCCCACATAGCTAGCGAGGCGAAATCTGGCCATTCTCGCTTGCGCGTCGGGTTGGTGTGGGGAGCAAGTCACTCTTTTCGACGGCTTCCGTCTCGCGGGCGGCTGGCCAATTCGATTGCCGACGTTTACACTGAATGCCAGGCAGCGGTAGTCAGCATCCCCGTAATTCGCTCACCTTGCCACGGATCGTCCACGTGTCTTGGCGTTTTATCAACTCGGCCGTTCTGATCGGCTGGCTGATGCTGCCCTCCGGACTGGCCAAGGCCGAAGAAGAGCCGGAATACGATGCCGCCGAACGCGAGCATTGGTCGTTCGTGCCGCGAAGCAATCCGCAGCCGCCCGTCTTCGGCGATCCTACCGACAGCGCCTGGGTCGCCAACGAAATCGACGCCTTCGTGCTGGCCCGCCTGCGCGAAGCCGGCTTGCGGCCCGCGCCGCCCGCCGATCGGGCAACGTTGATCCGGCGGCTGAGCTTCGACTTGGCCGGCTTGCCACCCTCGCCCGACGAGGTCGAAACGTTCGTTAGCGATCCTTCGCCGCAGGCCTACGAAGCGCTGGTCGAGCGGCTGCTGGCCAGCCCACACTACGGTGAACGCTGGGCCAGGCACTGGCTCGACGTGGTGCGTTATGCCGAGACCGAAGGTTTTGAGTATGACAATTACCTGCCCGGCGCCTGGCGATATCGCAACTACGTGATCGGCTCGCTCAACACCGACAAGCCCTACGATCAGTTTGTACGCGAGCAAGTGGCGGGCGACGAGCTGGCGCCCGGCGATCCGATGCTGCAAATTGCGGCTGGATTCTATCGGCTCGGTCCGGTGCGGCGCAACGCCGGCAATCAGGAAGTGGCCGGCAGCCGCAACGAAGTGCTCACCGAAATGACCAACACGATCGGCTCGGTATTCTTGGGACTGACCGTCGGGTGCGCCCGCTGCCACGACCACATGTACGACGCCATCCGGCAGAAAGACTATTATCGGCTCGAGGCATTTTTGGCCGCGACTCACGAACGCAACATTCCCTTGGCCGACGCCGAACAGGTGGCCGCCTGGCAATCGCGCACCGAGGCCGTCAAGGCCGAGATCAAAAAGCTCGGCAAATCGCTCGTAGCGGCCAGCGGCGACACGCGCGAGGAAATCACGGCGCGATTGAAAGAACTCGATGCCCAGTTGCCGCCGCCGCTGCCCACGATTTGCACCGTCGAAAACCGGGCCGCGGATCGAACCGTGATTCACGTTTTGCAGCGAGGCAATTGGAATCAGCCGACGGAGACCGTGGGCATGCGGGTGCTGGGGGTGCTGCTGCCCGAGGGCGCTGTCGAGTTGCCTCCCGACGCGCCCCATGCGCACGCGCGGCTGGCTCAGTGGCTCATCTCGCCGGAACATCCACTGACGGCCCGCGTGATGGTCAATCGCGTGTGGCAAGGGCACTTTGGCAGCGGCATCGTCTCCACACCCAACGATTTTGGCGTGAACGGCGATCCACCGAGTCACCCGGAGCTGCTCGATTGGCTGGCGAATCGCTTGGTCGCAGGCGGATGGCGGCTGAAACCGTTGCATCGGTTGATTGTGCTTAGCAACACTTATCGGCAGTCGGCGCGATCGGCGGAAGCCACGCGCGCCGCCGCTCTCGATCCAAACAACCGCCTGCTTTGGCGCTTCCAACGCCGGCGGCTCGCAGCCGAAGAAATCCGCGACGCCATGCTGGCAATCGCCGGCAAATTGAATCTCCAGGCCGGTGGACCGAGCGTGGTGACTCCGGTCGAAGCCGACCTGGTCGATCTGCTCTATAAACCATCGCAGTGGAGCGTGACGCCCGACCGCGGCGAGCATTTTCGCCGTTCGATTTACTTGTTCGCGAAGCGCAATCTGCGGTTGCCGTTTATGGAAGTATTCGACCAGCCCGACGCCCAGACGAGCTGTGCGCTGCGTGAGTCGAGCACTCATGCGCCGCAGGCATTGGAGCTGCTGAATGGCACGTTGGCCAACGAACTGGCCGATGCCTTGGCCGAGCGGTTGCTGCGCGAGGCAGGCGCCGATGCCTCCCGCCAGATCGAGCTGGCGTTTCGACTCGTCGCCGGTCGCCGTCCCAGCGAAACGGAGGCCGGCCGCGCGCTAGCGTTTGTTCGCAGCGAGCCGCTGCGCGAGTTCGCCTTGGCGATGTTGAACCTAAACGCCTTCTTGTACGTCGATTGAAGATGCACATTCGGCCAACCTCCACCCGCCGCGAATTCGTCGAACGCGCCTTCTGCGGCTTTGGCTCGTTGGCGCTGGCCTCGCTGATCGACGCCGAGCGGGCGAGAGCCGGCGCCGCAGGGCCGCTGGCGCCCAAACCGGCGCATCGGCCCGAGCCGCCGGCGAAGGCTGTCATCTTTCTGTTCATGGCCGGCGGGCCGAGCCACCTGGAGACGTTCGATCCCAAGCCGCTGCTGAATCGGCTGGACGGCCAGCCGCGACCGGCCCAGTTCGGCGAGGCGAAGTACCAATTCATTGCCAAAGATGCCCGGCTGCTGGGCAGCAAGCGGCGCTTCCAGCGGCACGGAGAGAGCGGCACTGAAGTCTCGGACCTGTTCCCCAACCTGGCTGGCTGCATCGACGACCTGGCGGTGCTGCGCTCGTGTCACGGCGATATGGTGGTCCACTCGGCTGCCCAGTACCAGCTTTTCAGCGGGCGCACCATGCCGGGCTTTCCCAGTATGGGTTCCTGGGTGATTTATGGACTCGGTTCCGAGAGCGACTCGCTGCCCTCGTATGTGGTGATGCCCGATCATCATGGAGCGCTCGAAGCGGGCCAGCCGATGTACACCAACGGCTTTTTGCCGGCAGTCTATCAGCCGACGATGCTGCGGTCGGGCGAACGGCCGCTGCGCAATCTCGCGCTGCCGACGGGAATATCGCGCGACGCGCGGCGGCGGACGATCGAGCTGATTCGGGAGCTGAATCAAGCCTCGCTCGACGGCGCCCCGATCAATGGGGCCGACGACGAGTTGAACGCCAGGATCGGCGCTTACGATCTGGCCTTCAAGATGCAGAGCGAGGCGCCCGAAGTGTTCGATTTGCGGCGTGAGACGCAGGCCACGCTCGACCTGTACGGCATTGGCCGCGAGCCGACCGAAGACTATGGCCGGCGTTGCCTGCTGGCTCGGCGGCTGGTCGAGCGGGGAGTGCGGTTCACCGTGGTGGTCTCTGGGGGCGGGGCGGGCAACATGCAGTGGGACGCCCATAACGATATTGAAGAGAACCACCAGCGTTTGGCCGCCCAGACCGACCGCCCGGTGGCCGGCTTGTTGACCGACCTGAAGCAGCGAGGCCTACTCGAATCAACGTTGGTGTTGTGGGGCGGCGAGTTTGGCCGTTCGCCCGAAGCCCAGGGAGGCAAAGGCCGCGACCATCACAATCTGGGTTTTTCGCTGTGGATGGCCGGAGGTGGCGTGCGCGGCGGCCGCGTGGTCGGGGCCACCGACGAAATCGGCCTTCGGGCGGTGGAGAATCCTTATCATTTCCGCGACATCCACACAACCATTCTGCACCAGCTCGGTCTCGATCAAGAGGCGTTGAGCTATCTGCACCTAGGCCGCAAAGAGCGGCTCACCGAAATCCGCGGCAGGGTGATTCAAGAGATCGTCTAAGGCAGCTATCGATGCCCGGCGTGTAAGCGAGCTTTTGAAATGGCTCTTCCTGTTCATGCCAGCCGGGGGTTGACAACCGCCTGGGTTCGCGGCACAATCAACTAAACTTTTAGTTTAGTCGGACTGGCCCAATCCTTTTTTATGCCCGACGTAAAACCCAGTGAACGCGAACTCGACGTCCTCAAAATCCTCTGGGAACTAGGCGAGGCGAAAGTGCGCGAGGTTCATGCCGCCATGTGTACCCAGCAAAAAACCGCCTTCACCACGGTGCAGACGCTGCTCCGCATCATGGCTGAAAAAGGCTTGGTCGAGCAGCGCACGGTCGGACGAACGCTGTTCTACTCTCCCCGACATACTCGCGAGCAGGTGAGCTCGCGGTTTCTCGACCGCGTGTTCGACGGAGCGCTCGACAAGTTGGTGCTCAATATGCTCAAAGCGGAAGATCTTTCGCCCAACGAGATGCGCGATCTGGAACGCTTGATCGCCAAAGCCCGGCGAGAAAAACAGAAATCTCAGGAGTAGCCCGATGAATACGTCACAGCAGATCGTCCTTCGGTGGATCGAATGCGCCGCGGCGGGGACGATCGTGCTCCTGGCGGCGCGGGTCACCATCGGCCGTCTTCGCCAGCCGGCCGATCGCATTCAGCTCATTGTGCTGGCATTTCTCGCGGCCGCCATCGTTCCGCCGCTCGTTGGCTACATCGGGCTGACCGGCTGGCGACTGGCCATTGTTGCCGCCGACATGCCGCGGCCAACCGAGACGGCGGCGCCGTCGTCTCCAAAAGCGTCGTGGGATGAAGCAGCGCCGGGTGCGTTCCGAGGTGAAGAAGCGGGCTTGCCTCGCGCCTCGACAGGCGCGATGCATCAGCCCGTCGCTCCTGTTCCCGGCTCGACCCTACCGAGCTCCGTCGAACGCGATCGCTTTGACCTGTGGAGCCTGACGGCCGCCGGATTGCTGACCATGCAATCGATCGTCGTGGCGTGGCTTCTCGCCGAGTGGCTCCTCGGTGTCCGCTGGTTGCGGGCAATGTCTCTGCGAGCGCATCGAGCAGATATGGAACTGCAACAACTTTGGGCCAGCATCGCCGGCGACCGCGGCGGCCGCGTTCGGCTATTGGTTTCGTGCGAAGTCGATACGCCGCTCACCTACGGCTGCCGGCGGCCGACGGTCGTGATTCCCGAATCGGTGGCGTCGGGCGATCCGGCGGAACTGCGTTATTGCCTGGTCCACGAATGGTCGCACGTCGAACGCGGCGATCTGGCGGCCTGGCGGCTGGCTTCGCTTTGTCAGTTTCTGCTCTGGTTCCAGCCCTTGTTCTGGAAGATGCGCCGCGAGCTGCGCGTCTGCCAAGATCTGCTCGCTGATTACCGCGCCGCGAATTCAGGTCACGACGCGGTCGAGTACTCGGAGTTCCTGTTGGCGTTCGCTCGTCGGCGGCCAAGGCAACCCGTCGCGGGGGCGATCGCCTTTCTCGATCCATCAAGTCAGCTTTCACGGAGAATCCAAATGCTGCTCACTTCGCATTTGCCGCTGCGGTCCCGTTCGCCTTGGGCGTTTTGCCTGGCGACGGGCGTGCTCTTGGTGGTCTCCGCCCTACTGACCAGCATCGTCCGCATCGAAGCGGCCCGGGCCGACGACGGACCGACGGCGACTGCCCAAAAGTCCGGCGCGGCGCAGGCCAAAGAACAATCCGTCCCATCTGCCGATGGCAATTTGGAGGCGGGCGTTGTTCAGGGAGTGCTCGTCAACGCGGACGGCACGCCGATCGCCAAAGCGCAGGTCGTCCTTCGAGGAGCAAAGACTGAGCGTGCCGAGTCGAATTCCGCCGGCCGGTTTGAGTTCAAGAACCTGGCCCCGATTCCTAGCGGATACTTGATCTGGGCACGGGCGGGAAACCTCGTCGTGCCCGAAACGCGCGTCGATCAAGTCCTTTCGGCGGGCGGTGACTCAGCGCGGTTCCGGCCCTTGCGGCTTGAGATGCGCGAAGGCAAACAGCTGAAGTTTTTCGTTCGATCGGTAGACGGCGCCAAGCTGCTCGAGGGCGCCAAAGTTACGTTTGGCTATCCCGACCGGCGCGAAATGACGACCGACGCTCGTGGCACGGCGCTCGTGCAGGGCCTGCTGGGCAAAGAATACGAAGTGACGATCGCAGTTTCAGGGCATGCCCGCGAAACGCTCGAAATCGATCTCTCACAGGCCAAAGAGTGGACGGAGTTGCCCGTCGATCTCGCTGCCGGAGGGGTACTGCACGGTGTGGCGCTCGACCAGAATGCCAGGCCCGTGGCCGGCGCAATGGTTTACTATTCTGTTCGCATTGGATATGGCACCTTCGGCGACGCGCAGCGGACCGACGCTCAAGGCAGATTCCAGAACAGCTTTCTTCCGCTTGGCAAGCCGTTCAAAGTGACGGTTCAGCACGACGATTTCATGGAGCAGAAGCAAGATGTCGTCCTGTCCGATGGAAACCGAGAACTAGACATTGCAATGACTTTGACTCGAAGGCCACCCGGCAAATCGCTCGCCGGTGTGGTGCGAGACACCCGAGGCAACCCGGTGGCTGGTGCGCGCATTACGAACTACGGAAACAGTGCCGACGTGCGCCGCGAAGCACTGACCGACGACCACGGGGAATTCAGTTTCGCCGAACTTTTCGATGGCTATGCCGGGCATCAGATCTATATTGTGGCGAAAGGTTTTGCTCCTCAGCGAGTGGCAGTCGAGCCAAAAAATGGCCCTGCGCTCGCCCTCGTGAAAGTGACTCTCAAGCCGGGGCACTCAATCCGCGGTCGCGTTGTCGATGAGCAAGGTAGGCCCGTGGCAGAGGCCTGGGTGGCCCCTTGCAGCGGCGGTTACCCGAACCTTGACGCAGGGGTTTCGGTGCAGACCCGCGAAGATGGGCAGTTCAACTTCGATTCGCTTCCGGAGGACGTCACATTCAGGGTATCGGCGCCGGGTTACCCCAATTTTCCGAAGCCCATTACTCTGCCGCTCGATGGCGACGAACCCGTTCAGATTACACTCGAATCGCCGGGGGCGCTGCATGGCCGCGTCGTCGATGCGAGGACCCGTAAGCCAGTGCGTACATTCCGCGTGCAACTTGGTTTCAGCCCCAAAACGAAGCCGGGGGACAAAGATGGAATCTACCTTTCGAGTTGGAGTGACCCGGGCATCACCTTCAATTCCGGCGATGGTGAGTTCCTCATCAAGCCGCTTACCAGCGGCATGCCGCTGGCGCTGACCGTTGTCGCCGAGAACTACGAACGGACCATCGTCGACCGCGCCGTCGCGTCCAAGGTGCGCGAAGCGGAAGAGTTGACGATCTCTTTGAAGCCGCTCGATCGAAGCCAGCACGCTACGCTTCGGGTCCAGCTTCTCGACCATGCCGGTCGGCCCGCGGCGGGAGCTCAATTGCGGCTGATTGTCTCCACGAGTCCACCGACGGGCGCCGACGACAATCGTTTCAACTGGGTGCTGATTGCTCGGGCAAATGCCGTATTGCGACCAGTTTCTCGCCGGCGTGAGCGATGCGGAAGGCCGATTCGAGTTTAAAGGCGTCCTGCCCGACAAACACTTGCAGCTCGCCTATTGGGGCGAGGGCGTGCCGCGTGGGCGCTCGTTGGATTTCGTCAAAACGCGTGCGGCTAAAACCGATTCCGTCGCCATTCGCATGCCGCAGCCCGCGGCGATTCGCGGCACGATCCGGCGCGAGCGGTTTCCCCAAGCCGATTCGATTCGCCTGACGTTCGCGGGCGCGGCGTTTCAAGGGTACGAGCAGAAGCTTGTTGAGGGCCAAACCAGCTTTGAGTTCGACGATCTGCCGCCCGGCGAATACTGGATCTCGGTCGGGTCTCAGCCGGTCGAGTTCACAGAGAATGGCCAGCAGTTTTTTCGTATTTCGTCGCTCGCCTTACAGAATATCCAACTGCAGCCAGGCGAGATAAAGGAAATTTCGTTCGCCGAGCCGAGCGAAGATGCTTTGAAAAAGTGACGTAACACCAAGATTCAAATCCCGCGTCCGATGGGCCAACACGGCATTAGCGGATGGCTTTCCGAGCCGCGGGCCACGCGCGGCGTCGATGTAGTGGTGCCAAAGCGGCACCACGCCAAAGCGGTGCGGCCCATCCAGGCCGCCTGACCCGAACTGGTGAAAAAAGAGTTTCCGGTCGTCACGCGGTTTCTCGATCCGGCCAACCTCGAGCCGGTGATTGGTGTGATGCGCCCGAATGATGTGCATGCCGAAGCGTTTAAGAACTGCATTCGCATTGGCAAGACACGCGACGTGCCGAATCTGGAATTGCCACTAGCGGTCTCGCGCGCGTTACGCGCCGGCACGGCGATGATAATATTCATCGGATGCCGCGAAGCCGGCGATGACGTCCTCGTTGCTGTAGCCGTGCTCGAAGGCGATCACCCAACTGCCGATCTCGGCGGCGCTGGCAGATCGCCCCAGGAAGCTGAAGTAGTCGGACTGAATTCGCTGGGCTTCGCGCTCCACGCTGGCGGCAAAGCCAAAGGCCACCGCTTGCCGGGTAACGCCCAACGCTAGTGACTGCACCCAGAAGACTTCGCCCGCCGCGTCGGGCTGGCGGCCCAACAGGTCTTGATACATCGTATCGACCCAGGCCCGATCCGTCCCGCCCGCGTGGGCATAGAACTCCGGCGACCCAATGAAGGCCGCCTCAAGCAGCTCGTCGCTTAAGCCGCCGCGCATGGCGATCGTCCAAGCATTCAGACCCTGGGGGTCGGCCGCCCGACCCAAATACTGCTGATAGGCCGCTTCGATCACCCGGTGGTAGTATTCATCGCTATGGGCCAGAGCGTTGGTGAACACGCTCCTCGGCAAGCCCTGATCGAGCTTGCTGGTCCATTGAGCCAGCGCGCCAGAATCGGCGGGGCGGCCCAGAATGTCTAAAAACGCCGCGGACACATAGCTCTGGGTGCCGGTGGCGGACGGCGGATCACCCAGCAGTCCATAAACCACCAGGCTGCCTCCCGTCGCCACGAACACATGGCCATCGGCCACCGTCGGCACGCTGAATTTCACGGTCGATGCGAGCTTGTCGCGTCCGCCCGGCGCCTGGTCGCTGTTATAAAGCTCGATGCCAAGGTTGCTCGCGTCGTAAGCCCGCAACTCATGACTGCCGTTGTCGATCATCCACACAATGCCATTGGCGCCGCCATTGGCCGAAATGCTCGGCGTCGCGCCGGGATAACCGAACGTATCGGTCGATTGCGATGACGGCGCGGCCGCCAACTTCCCATCGGTCAAGGGAATTGCCTTGGCATGATCGTTCACTCCCGCATAGTAGAGCGTGCCGTTGAAATAGGCGGGCGTGCTGAACACCGACGTCACCAGGCCGTCAACTTCTTCGAGCGTCTGATCGCCGGCCGGGTTAAACCCCGCCATGTTGTCGCGGTTCATCAGGTAAATGCGGCCCTGCTTGCCGGCTTGCACCAGCAAGTGCGGATTGGCGGCGTTGCCGGCCGCATCGGGCAGCAGCACCGTGCCGCCCGATCCCAAGTCAAGGTCTTGGTCGTCGAGCATGTCGGTGTTGGCAGGCGAGAAATAATCGACCACCTTCAAACCCCAGCCATTGGCGTTGGGATGGTCGGGCGTGCTGCCGTCGTAAACCAGTTTCACCAGCGAATCGCCATAATCGGCGTTGATCGGAAACCCATTGGCGTCGAGCGTCGTGTCAAACGTGCCGTTGCCAGTCGACACGAAGAACTGCCCGTTGCCGTCATTGAGCACTTCGTTGCCGGCTTGCCAGATGTCTCCCAGTTCGCCGTTGGGCGTCAGATTGACGGCGGCCCACAGGTTCAGCGTTTGGGCGTTGACCGCCAGCACCCAGCCATGCGCGGGATTCACGTCGGGATGCGAGCCAAACGCCATGTAGATATTGCCATCGACGTCCGACAGGCCCACGCGGCTGAACTCGCGCAGGGCATTGAAGGTAATCTGCCCGTTGACGCTGCCGGCGCCGGTGCCGTTGACCGCCGGCCCGCTGAGGTAGGTATAGTTTGTGCCGTCGAAAATCGTGTCGGCGATGATCAGCGGTCCGCCTAGTTTCTCGGCGCCCGTGGCCACGTCGAGCGCGTGCAGCCGATAGACATAGTGCGTGCCGTCGGCGCGGATTTCTTTGGTATTCGCCAGGACATAAAGCGCCTGAGTCGAAGTATCGATGACGGGCGTGGCGGTGATGCCCATCTCCGGGGTCAGCGCACCGGAGCCAGTGTCCTGGGCCGGCACTGTGGTGATGCCTTGGGCCGGATCGATGAAGCTGCGTTGCCAGAGCACGCTGCCGTTGGCCGAGTCGATGGCGTACACGCTGTCGTGCTCGGTGGCGACATACACGACGTTGTGCGTGCCCGCCGCCGGTCCGGAGGCAATGCTGACGCCCTCCAAATAAAGCGGCTGGGCATAGACCTGGCCATCGACGGGCGTGCTCGAGAGCTTGCCGAACGTGGCCGAGTTGACATTGGCTGGAGTCAGCACGGCCTCTTGGTTGTTGACGCCGGTGCTGGCCAGATCGTTGTGATACCCAAGCACATTCGCCGACAACAGATCGCGGCGTTCCAGAACTTCCAGCGCCTGGGCCGTCCACCGGCGGCGGCGTTGCGAGCACGAAAGCGGACGCTTGGGTCGAGCAGGCGATCGGCGCATAGCGTGAAACCTTTGAAACAAAAGATTGCGCGCTTCATGCGCACGGACTGGAACCTCTACCAGCCGGGGCAAGACAAGAACGAAAAGAAGTGATGCGGCACGAAGAATGGCGCCGTGCGTTTGCCGCGGCGATTCCGGCCCATCACTCACGTCACACCGGCCCGTGACGTGAGTTCCAGTGTGATTGCAGGCCGAAGCTTTTCAAGCGCGTGACGCGAAGCGCCGGATGTCACAAAGCACGCAAAGACGTTTTAATCGTTACCATCGGAAGTGGTTCAGCCGCGTCGTGGCCGTCAACACTTCGGCCAATGACTTGACCGTGGAATTTGACGAGCTGGAAATCACCAAAAAGTAATCGCCAGTCCGTGGCGGAGGCGCGCGGTCGCCGTTGGCGATCGCAAGGCTCGAGCGCTGCTCACACGTCGCACAGCGCGACCGCCTGGCGCAGACCGTTGAGCGGGTCGCGGGTGGGGATGAACTCCTGGCCCACGTAGCCCTGATAGCCGATCTCGACCAAGGCCCGCATGATCGGCGGGTAATTGATCTCTTGCTCGTCGTCCAGTTCGCGGCGGCCCGGGTTGCCGGCCGTGTGCACGTGCGCAATGTAGTCGGCGTATTGCCGCAGCCGGACGATCACGTCGCCATCCATGATCTGCACGTGATAGATGTCGAACAGCAGCTTGAGCCGGGGCGAACCGACCTCGCGCAAAATCTCCATGCAGTAGTCGGTGTGGTCGCCCTGATAGCCAGGATGCCCTTTCATCGCTTCGGTGGCGCGGCTGTTCAGCATCTCAAGACACAACGTCACTTTCTTCTTTTCGGCGTAGCCGACGATCTTTTTGTATCCCTCGACGCAGTTCTTCAGGCCCACATCGTCGGGTATGTTCTCGCGGAAGCCGGTGAAGGTGATCACGTTCGGATAGCCATACTCGGCGCAGGCATCGATCGACGCCCGTAACTTGGCCAGGCACATCGCGTGATAGGCGGGGTTGTTCATTCCTTTTTCGAACCCGTGGCTACTGGCGATGGCGCAGACCAGTCCGTGTTTCTTGAGCGTCGGCCAATCGGCCGGATCGGCCAGCTCGATGCTCAGGCAGCCGAGCTGCCGGGCGATGCGGCACATTTCGTCGATGCTCCAGTACTTCTTATAACACCACTGGACGAGCGATTGTTTGATGTTCCCTTTCGTGGCGGCTGGCTCTTCGGCCCGAAGCGAAGCGCCGAGCGCCACCGCCCCGGCGGCGGCGCCGCCCAGCAGTTGCCGGCGGGAGAGGGACTGCGAATGCGAGGAACGAAGGGCTGGATGAGGTGTTCGGCGGTGCATGCTGGTGTGTCTCGGGAGGAGGTCTTCGCGGTAGTCCAGGCTCCTATTATCGTGCGGGGGCGGACGAAAAACAACTTCGCCTGGTGCGTCTCAGTCCCTTTCTCCCGACGCTCTCGGAAAAGTCAGCCACAGACTGCCGCGACTTGCAGCCGCCGCCCGCGGTCTGCTGCGCATTGCACCGCGCCAAGCAGAAATTGTTGCAATCTTGAGCGGGCGGTGGTATATAGATGCGCTTGCGCGAGCCTTTCAAGAAGGCCAGTCCAGGCCAAACTCATTTTCCTGTCCCTAGATTTCTCAAATCGGAGGGGGTTCTATGTGCCGTCTCACGTGTCAGACTGTTGCGACTCGGAAACGAACTCCACGCGGCGCATTCACGCTTGTCGAGTTGCTCGTGGTCATCGCCATTATTGGAATCTTGATTGCCCTGTTGCTCCCCGCGGTTCAGGCGGCGCGTGAAGCGGCCCGCCGGAATCAGTGCTCGAACAATCTGAAACAGCTAGGAATTGGACTGCACAACTATCACGACGTGACGGGGTCATTTCCGTTTGGCCGAGGCGGCACGAGTACCGGCGCCATGAGCAACAGTGCTCGGGTGAGCGGCTTTATTCCCCTGTTGCCTTACATCGAACAGGGAATGATCTACGATCAAATTCGGACAGGCGGAAACGGCGCCCCGCCTTTTGGCCCACGCGGCTGGTCGTCATGGGTGAACTGGAACTACACGATCCCCACCTTGCTCTGTCCTTCCGACATCCACGCGAGGCCCAGCCCGGGCGCCATCGGCCAGAACAACTATGCCTTTAGCCGCGGCGACTCGATCCATGGCATTATTACGGGCCAAAACTTGCGTGGCATGTTCATGTACCTGAAGACCGTTCGGATGGCGGATGTGCTGGATGGTACGAGCAACACCATTGCCATGAGTGAGCGCGTCCGGGCCAACTTCGGCATCGGGGGCAGCGTAAGGCCTTCGATTAAGGAAGGCACCGCCATTAGCTTGGCCAATCTGAACACCAATCCCGCGACGAATCCGGCGGCGTGCTTCGCAACAGCCAATGGCCAGTACTTTACCACTCCGCCTAAAGTCAAAGGCCGCTTCGGCACACTCTGGACCGATGGAGAGCCGGAGCGCACCGGCTTTAATACTGTTATGCCGCCCAACGGTCCGTCGTGTGTGGGAGACGCCAACGTCAACGCGGACTCCAGTTCCGGAGTCTACGCGCCAAGCAGCTACCATCCCGATGGCGTCCTAGGCCTGATGGTCGATGGCTCGGTGCGTTTCGTGAATGACAATATCGATACCGGCAATCTCGGGGCGACAGAGGTCACCGGCGGGCCGAGCTTCTTTGGGGTGTGGGGAGCGATGGGATCGAAAGCGGGCGGTGAGGGCATTCCCAACGCGGGAGCAATCCTTAATTAGCGTTTTGGCGGGCTTTCATTTGCGTCGTCAGTGGTCAGGAAAAACGTGGTTTTCGAGCGAGAATTTTCTCATGGATTCCGTCTTCATGCGGCCTTGGCAGGCCCGCCAATCTGCGGGCCATGCTCACATCATGACCAGATGCGTTTACGCGGTGGTTTTATTGAGTGTCGCCGGTTGCGGAGCGAAATCGAAAGGTTCCGGCAAACCGGTCGTGGGTAAGGTCACCTATCATGACCAACCCGTGGCCGGCGCGATTGTGACGTTTTCGTCAGCCAGTGCATCCGCTTCGGGCATGACAGACGCCCAAGGAAAGTTTAAACTGCGCGCGGCGCTCGGCGAGAACGTCCCCCTGGGCGACTACCGAGTGCTGGTTACGAAAACCGAAGAGATGCCACAAAGCGGCGTCGCAGCAGTGTCGGATGCGGACTATCAGCCGCCTGACGAAGAGGCGCCGCCTCCGCCTGCCCCGAAAGACCTGCTGCCCGCCCAGTACAAGGCGGTGGAAACCACCACCTTGAGCGCCACGGTTACGGAAAAGGGACCGAACGACTTCACCTTTCCGTTAACCGATTACTAAGCAGGCCGGCCGACGACCACTACGCTTGGGCCGATCGGAGCTTTTTCTGCGCCAAGCAGAAATTGTTGCAATCTCGAGCGAAAGCTGTTATAAACGCGCTCGTGCGGCCTTTCGGGAAGGCCATGGCCAGGCTAAGTCATTTTCATTCCCTGGGTTTCTCAATCGGAGAGGGTTCTATGTCCCGCCCCATGTGTCAGGCTGCCGCGACTCAGCAACAAACTCAACGGAGCGCCTTTACGCTTGTCGAGTTGCTCGTGGTCATCGCCATCATTGGAATCTTGATCGCCCTGCTGCTTCCCGCCGTTCAGGCCGCGCGCGAATCGGCCCGGCGAAGCCAGTGTTCGAACAATCTGAAGCAACTGGGCATCGGCCTACATGGCTATCATGACGTGATGGGCTCGTTTCCCTTTGGTCGAGGAGGCACGAGCACCGGCCCCCTCAATAACAGTACCCGGGTGAGCGGTTTCATTCCCATGCTGCCGTACATCGAGCAAACCGCGATCTACGATCAGATCCGAACGGGTGGAAACGGCGCCCCGCCCTACGGGCCGCAAGGTTGGCTGTCTTGGGTGAACTGGAACTACACCATCCCCACGCTGATTTGTCCTTCGGATATCCACGGGAGGCCAGCCGCCGGCGCCGTCGGCCAAAACAACTATGCATTCAGCCGCGGCGACTCCATTCATGGGATCATCACGAGCCAAAACCTGCGCGGGATGTTTATGTACATACAAACCGTGCGGATATCGGACGTGACTGACGGGACGAGCAACACCATCGCCATGAGTGAGCGGGTTCGCGCCAATTTTGGCATTGGGGGCAGCTCGAAGCCGTCGATTAAAGAAGGCACCGCCATCAGCCTGGCCAACCTCAACACCAATCCCGCCACCAATCCGGCGGCATGCTTCGCAACGGCCACCGATCAGTATTTTACTACTCCGCCTTCAGTCAAAGGCCGCTTTGGCACGCTTTGGACCGACGGCGAACCGGAGCGCACCGGCTTCAACACCGTGATGCCGCCCAACGGTCCCTCCTGCGTGGGAGACGCAAATGTGAATGCGGACTCCAGCTCGGGAGTCTACGCGCCCAGCAGTTTTCACCCCGATGGCGTGTTGGGGCTGATGGTCGACGGCTCGGTGCGCTTCGTGAACGACAATATCGACACCGGCAATCTCGGGGCCGCGGAGGTCACGGGGGGACCCAGCTTCTTTGGAGTATGGGGCGCCATGGGCTCGAAAGCAGGCGGAGAGGGAATAGCAAACGCCGGTACCATCATCAATTAGCGTCGGTGGGTAATCCGTCGCGATCGACCTGAGTGAGAAGTTTGCGGCGAATTCGAGGCGCTTGCGATGGCGGGCAGCCCAATGTAAGGTAGGCAGACACCGATCGTGGCCGCATCTGTACGGGCGACGATTTTGTTGACCATCGCCGGTCGCGGCGGAAAGCCGTAAGGCGCCGGTAAACCGGTCAGGGGTAAAATCACCTATCACGATCAGCCGGTGGCCGGCGCCATTGTGAACCGACTAAGCACGCCGGCCGCCGACTACTCCACTTGGGCCGATCTGGTGAGGCGGGTCCATGGGTCACTAGTCGAGTTGAACGCGGCCGCCTGTCAGTTGGGGCTGGCGTCGGTCGCCCATGATGAGTGGTTCGCCCTCATCGAGCGCAAGCTGCTGCCGCAGCTCGAGCTGCCTCCGTTGCTGGTGGTGGCGGTGGTGGGTGGCACGAATATCGGCAAATCGGTGCTGTTCAATCACCTGGCGGGTGAAACGGCCAGCGCCGCCAGCCCGTTGGCCGCCGGCACCAAACATCCCGTCTTGCTCGTGCCTGCCGCAATCGACGGCGAGTCCGCCCTGGCGGCCCTGTTCGAGGGTTTTGAGCTGCGCCGCTGGGGCTCACCTGACGACCCGCTGGTAGAATGCGACGAGCATTTGCTTTTCTGGCGCACCGGGGCGGCGGTTCCAGATCGGCTCTTGCTGCTCGACACGCCCGACGTCGATAGCGATGCGCAAGTCAACTGGCAGCGAGCGGAACAGATTCGCCATGCTTCCGACGTCTTGATTGCCGTCCTGACGCAGCAGAAATACAACGACGCCGCCATTAAGCAATTCTTCCGCAAGGCGGCCGACGCGGATAAGCAGGTCATTGTCGTCTTCAACCAGTGCGACTTGGAGGCGGACCGCGATTACTGGCCGCTGTGGCTGGCCACGTTCACCAGCGAGACCGGCATTTCGCCGCGGCAGGTGTACGTGGTGCCTTACGACCGCGCTTCGGCCAATGCGCTGCGGCTGCCCTTTTACGCGGTCGGCCCCGATGGCCGGCAGCCGGCGGGCGAGCCGTCGTCGCTGGCCCGCGAATTGGGCCAATTGCACTTCGATGCGATCAAGCTTCGCACCTTCCGCGGCGCCATGACCCGCGTACTCGACCCGATCAGCGGAGCGCCGGCCTTTCTCGCGCGGGTGCGTTTGGCGGCCGGCGAATTTGCAGCCGCCGCCCAAAGTCTCTCGGCCGGCGAGATGGCCCGCGTCAACTGGCCCGCGCTGCCGGCGGCGCTGCTCGTTGCCGAGATTCAGCAATGGTGGGACGAGCGGCGCAGCCCCTGGTCGCGGCAGGTACACGGCTTTTATCGCGCGCTGGGGCAAGGCGTTACTTGGCCGATTCGCCGCGCTTGGCGGGCAACGCATTCCGCCGAGCGCGATGCCCAAGATGTGTTTCGTGCCAGCGAGCGCGAGGCGATTGTTGAAGCCATCGCCAAACTGCTCGATGAGCTCGACCGGCTGGCCCGCGTCGGCAATGAGATTCTGCGTCCGCGGCTGGCGGCTCTGCTAGGCGGCGGCGCCAGGCAGACGCTGCTGGAGCGCGTGGCGGCCGCGCACGCCGGGCTGCCCGCTTTGGGAGACGATTATCGCCGCGATCTGCGTGCGGAACTCGACGGTTGGTGTCAGGCCAATCCCCGGGCGGTGCAGTTCCTGCGCTCGCTTGATCACGCCGCCGCGGTGGCACGGCCCGCAGTCACGGTGGCGCTGGCCGTCAGCGGCTGGATCTTTGCCGGCGATGTGGTGGGGCAAGCCGCCGCCCACGTGGCCAGCCAAACCGCCGGCCACCTGACCGCCGAAGTGGTGATTGCCGGCGGCATCGCCGGGGGCGGCGAGGCGGTGGTTAGCGCCACCGGCGAAGGCATGAAACAAGCCGCCGCCCGGTTGTTTTACCGTTTGCAGGCGCACTACGCCGAGCTGCGCGCCGCCTGGTTGGCCGATTGGCTCGAGCGCGAATGGTTGGGCGATTTATTGGCCGAACTGCAACGCGGGGCCGAGATCGCCAATGCTCCCGCGTTTCGAGAAGCCGAGCAAGCCTTGGCGGCGCTCGGCGCGATGCGCCAACGCGACGGAAACCAGTGACGACGAGCGGGAAAACCGCACGACCCGGCCCGTCGCCCTTCGCAAGTCGCCGGGCGTTTCCTAAAATGCATCGCTCGTCCGGCGGGCAAGCCGGCTTCGCAACGATTCCACGCATAAAACAAGATGGGACAGCAATATATCTACCAGGTCTCGGGCCTGACCAAAAAATACGGCCAACGTGAAGTGCTGAAAGAAATCTGGCTGGCCTTCTATCCGGGGGCCAAGATCGGCGTGCTAGGCCGCAACGGCTCGGGCAAGAGCACGCTGCTGCGCATCATGGCCGGCGCCGATCGCGACTTCGACGGCGAAGCCAAACTGACTGACGGCTTTACCGTGGGCTATGTGCCGCAAGAACCCGCGCTCAATCCCGACAAAGACGTGCGCGGCAACGTCGAAGAAGCGGTGCAAGAAACCCGTGATCTGCTGCGGCGGTTCGACGAGATCAACGCCCGTTTTGCTGAGCCGTTGGACGACGCCCAAATGGAAAAGCTGCTGGCCGAGCAGGCCCGCGTGCAAGATCAGATCGACACGGTCAACGCTTGGGAAATCGACCGGCAGATGGAAATCGCCATGGACGCCATGCAACTGCCGCCGGGCGACGCCGAAGTGAGCAAGCTGTCGGGCGGTGAGCGGCGGCGCGTGGCGCTGTGCAAGATGCTGTTGCGGCGACCCGATCTGCTGCTGCTCGACGAGCCGACCAACCATCTCGACGCCGAGAGCGTGGACTGGCTCGAACGCCACCTGCACGAATACCCAGGAACCGTGGTGGCCGTCACGCACGACCGCTATTTCTTGGACAACGTGGCCGGCTGGATTTTAGAGATCGACCGTGGCCGCGGCATCCCGTGGGAAGGTAACTATTCCTCCTGGCTGGAACAGAAGAAAGAGCGGCTTGTGCGGGAAGAAAAAGCGGCCACCGCCCGGCAAAAGACGCTGGAGCGCGAGCTGGAGTGGGTGCGTATGGCGCCGCGGGCGCGGCAGGCCAAGAACAAGGCCCGCCTCAAGGCCTACGAAAAAATGTCGGCCGAGCGGTTTGAAGACCGGCAGGAAGAGTTTGAGATTCAGATTCCGCCCGGCAAGCACCTGGGCGATCTGGTGATCGAGGCCGACCACATCAGCAAAGCGTACGGCGACCGCGTGCTGATCGACGATCTGTCGTTTCGGCTGCCGCCCGGCGGAATCGTGGGAGTGATCGGCCCCAACGGGGCGGGCAAGACGACGCTGTTTCGCATGCTGGTGGGCGAAGAAAAGCCCGACACCGGCGAGCTGCGCGTCGGCCCGACGGTGGAAATGGGCTACGTCGATCAGAACCGCGACGCGCTCGATCCGCAAAAAAACGTCTGGGAAGAAATCTCGGGCGGCTACGACAACCTGGACATGGGCGGGCGGCGAGTGCCCTCGCGGGCCTACGTGGCGCGGTTCAATTTTCAAGGCAGCGACCAGCAGAAACAGGTGGGCACACTCTCCGGCGGCGAACGCAATCGCGTGCATCTGGCCAAGCTGCTGCGGCGCGGATCAAACTTGCTGTTGCTCGACGAGCCGACCAACGATCTGGACGTCGACACTTTGCGGGCGTTGGAAGAAGCGATTGTCAACTTTGCCGGCTGCGTGGTGGTGATTTCGCACGATCGGTGGTTTCTCGATCGGTTGGCCACGCATATTCTGGCGTTTGAAGGCGACGGCTACGTACACTGGTGCGAAGGAAATTTTCAGACCTACGAAGAGCAGCGGCACCAGCGGCTGGGCCTGGCCGCCGATGAGCCGCGGCGGTTCCGGTACAAGAAGTTAAAGCACTAAGTCGGAGAAACGTGATGACGTTGACGCACACCGGTTCGACCAAAAAGTTCGCGGCGGGCTGGGAAAATATTTTCGGCGGCAAGAAACAACCGGCCAGCGGCACAAAGCAGACGGCCAAGAAAAAGCCCGTTGCGAAAAAGAAAAAACGCAAGGGCTGAAGGGATAGTGTGCCTAGTTGCCTTCCGCTCAGAAGCCCATGATCGACCTGATTCTCGGCACGGCCGGACATATCGACCACGGCAAGACGTCGCTGGTCAAGGCGCTGACGGGCGTCGATACCGATCGGCTGCCCGAAGAAAAACAGCGCGGCATCACCATCGACCTGGGCTTCGCCGAGTTGGCGCTGGGCGAAGTGCGGCTGGGCATTGTCGATGTGCCCGGCCACGAGCGGTTTGTGCGCAATATGCTCGCCGGGGCCACGGGCATCGATCTGGCCTTGCTGGTGGTGGCGGCAGACGACTCGGTGAAACCGCAGACCCGCGAGCATCTGGAGATTCTTCGCCTGCTCGGGCTGGAACACGGGGTCATCGCCCTGACCAAATGCGACTTGCCCGAGCCAGATTGGCTGGAGTTGGTCGAAGCTGAAGTGCGCGAATTGGTGTCTGACACCTTTTTGCGGTCGGCGCCGCTCATTCGCACCAGCGTCATGTCGGGCGAAGGATTGGACCGGCTGTGCGAGGCGCTGCGAGCGTCGGCGCTGGCCGCGGCCGGCTCGGCGCGTGCCCAGCGTATCGGCGGGCCCTTCCGCATGGCGATCGATCGCACGTTTACCATCGCCGGCCACGGCACGGTGGTCACCGGCAGCGTCGCCAGCGGCGGGGCGAAAGTGGGCGATGAGTTGACGCTCGAACCGGGTGGCGTGCCCGTGCGCGTCCGCGGTTTGCAAAATCACGATCGTCCGGCGGATGAGGTACACCGCGGGCAACGCGCGGCCATCAATCTGGCCGGCGTTCATCACGATCAGATTGTGCGCGGCCAAGAGCTGGCCTCGTCCGGTTTCCTGAGGCCCAGTCGGCTGCTTTCGGCACGGATCAGCCTGCTGCCCACCGCGGAGCGCCCACTCAAGCATCGCGATCGTGTCCGCTGCCACGTAGGCACTGCTGAGTTTATTGCATCGCTGTCGCTGGTCGATCGCGATCGGCTGTCAGCGGGCGAGACTGCTCCCGCGCAGATTTTGCTGGGTGAGCCGGCAGCCACGGTCTGGGGCCAGCCGCTGGTAATTCGCAGCGAGTCGCCGGTCGTCACACTGGGCGGCGGCGTAGTGCTCGACCCGCACGCACCACGGCTGCGCCGCAATGAGCCAGCCGTGCTCGATCGGCTGGCCGAGTTGTCTTCGCCCGATCCAGTGACGCGGGCGGCAGCCGCGCTGTATTTTATTGGCATCGGCGAATGGCAGCCGCGCGATTTGGCACGGGCGGCCGGCGTCAACGACGCCACCGCAGTCATCGACGAGCTTTTGCGGACCGGCGACCTGGTCGATCTGAAGCTTTCGCCCAGCCGCGCGCTGCGCGTGGCGCGGCGCGCGCTCGGCGAGATTTTCGACCGCATCGAAGCCATGCTCGTCAAAGAGCACCAGCAATTCCCGTTGCGAACCATGCTCGATCGGTCGCGGCTGGTTAATCGCATCCGCTATCTTGGCGATGACGCTCTGGTCGACGCGGTGTTAGCAGCCATGAACCGCGCGGGCCGGTTGCAGACCGGTGAGCGCGGCGTGGCGCTGCCCGGCCGTGGACCGCAACTCTCCAACAACGAGCAAAAGCTGCTGGCGCAGATCATTGAGACCTATCGGCAGTCGGGCTATCAACCGCCCTCGGTCGATGAGGTACGCGCGCAAGCCAGTAAGAATCAGCAAGTGGTGGGACAATTGGTCTCGCTGGCCGCGGCGGAAGGAGAGCTCGTCGAAATTGCCCCCGGACTTTATTTGCACGCCGAAAACGAACGGCGGATGAAGGCCATGCTGGCAGAGCCGCTGAAAGCCGCCGGCGGGCTGACGGTGAGCCAGATTCGCGAGCTACTGGGCACCAGCCGTAAATATGCGGTGCCCCTCTGCGAATACCTCGACCGGACGGGCTTTACACGCCGCCAAGGCGATCAGCGGGTGCTGGCGTGAATGCACCTTCCGGTCCGTTCCCTACAGGGCCTGGACGCGAGAACTACCGGTCTTGTTCAGTAAAACCGATTAGGGAACGGTACCAAGTGGCGCCGCGTTTGATCGCCGATTTCGCTGGCACATTCAAGCGGTAAGGCCGCCATAACCGATAGAACATGCTATCTTCGCCCGTGGCGATGTTCCGCGAACATCACCACCCAGGGGGGCGAGAGGCTGGAGCCAGACGGCCAGGCAACCGGCTGCAACCCGGTTGAAGTGGGTTCGACTCCCACCGGCCTCTATCGCAAGTCAATATTCGCCGTAGCTAAGCCGCGCGTCAGGCTGGAAAGCTGATCTATGGACGGCTGGCGGTGCGGTGGCGGCGACTGGAACTCGTTACCAGTTCGCGTCGAAGCTGAGCGACGACTTCCGGCGAGCTAATGTAGCTGGTCCAACCATGCTGCCCGCCGACTGCTTGGTGCGCATTCAATTGCACCAACTTCTGACCCTGGCGGCCCAGCGCCGCCCGGTTGACCACCCCACGCGATCCCAGCGCGGTGGCATGACTGCGCGGCACCAAGAACCGGTACCAGCGCAGCACGCGATCTTGCGGATTCACGGTGACGACCATCCGCTCGACGGCCGCTAGGGCGTTGCCATGCCGATGCCCCGGCAGCAACCAATCGTCGTCGACCGCCGCGGCCAGCAACACCGCCCTCAGCGGCGCACGGTCGAGCGGTGCACGGTCGAGCGGTGCGGCCGTCGCGAGCTGCCGCTTGCCCAGTTTTCCGCCGCCCAGCAAGTGCAGCGCGCCGGAGATTACCCGAGCGCCAAAACTATAGCCAACCAGCGTCACCGACTCGCGAGGATCGAGTCCGGCCACGAATCCGGCCAGATAGAATGCCTCGTCTTCGGCCCATTCGGCTTTCACGCGGGCGTCGCGGCGCACCCCGCCAGGAATAAAATCGGTCGGCCACGACCAGATCAAGAGCCTCACGGGCCGAGCATCGGGCGAGGGTTCGGTCAAAGCTCGGTACGCCGCGAGACCTTTGGAGATGGCGGTCGCCTCTTCGGTGTGATTGCCATGCACGAGCAGCACGGTGGCCAATCGTGGGTCGAAGGCGGTGTTGAGTTCAGTAAGCGTGGCCGACGACCAGGCGCCGTCGGTGTGGTAGCGCTCGATCTGCGGCACGGGTGGTTTGCCTGATTGCCGGCCGGCACGGGGCAGGCGGCGGGTGTTGACCAGCCAAAGCTGGTTTGCGACGGGTGGATCATCCGCGGGCGCCGCGTCTTCAGCAGTGGAAATGTCCGGCGGCGCCGGTAGATCGCCGGCGCGGTAGCCGCGCCCATCGGGGCTGGCAAAGGCCGGTGGCGGAAAAAGCGGCTCGTCGGCCTTCGATACCCCAACGGCGCAGATCGCCGCGGCCATCAGGAACGCCAGCAGGTGTGCTGAAGCGCGAGCCATTACATCGAGCCAACCGTGCATCGAGCTGCCAATCCGTGGTTGTCCGCATCGCCTGCCGGGCAGGCGCAATCCGCCAACCAAAGTCTACCTCCCGTTTCGCAAGCTGCCGCGCGAAAGCAGGTGATGCGAAAAAAATCCGTTCGTTGCGTTTGCACATCGTGGGGCGTGTTGTAGAGTTGATTGACCCGCAGCCTCGCCAGGCAGCAACGATTCTTCGGAAAGGAAAACAAGCCATGAAGAGGCTATTGATCGTAGCGACTTTGTCGCTGGTGACGGCTAGCGCGAGCGGGTGCTGGCGTTGGTTCAATCGCGGGTCGCAGTGCAACCCCTGCACGACGGCGCCCGCGGTCGATGCTTGCGCCGATCCCTATGCTCCCGTGATGGAAGGCAACGCCCTACCGGGACCGACGGTGGTCAGCCCCGCGTATCCAGCCAACTAGCGACCTGGGGTTTGCTTTCGCCACGGGTGGAACGGGCCGGAATGTTCGCCGGCCGACCGCCATGACGCCACGCGGAGTTCCGAGCGGCGGAGCTCACCCAAGGTCGCATCGGCCAATCTCGCGCGCCCGCCGCGCCATCCTGAACGCGCGGGCGCGCGAGTGCGCCGGAGAGGCTTGAGTTGTGGAACGCCACGCCGGTGCGTTCCCGATCGACCATGAAGGTGAATGAACCTCGGCTGCCCCGAAAGGACCTCAATCATGAGCGCACCAGCAACCCGATCGCGCCCTCGCGGCATCGGCCGACTCATGCTGCGGCGGCTGTTCGACACTGCCCATGCACGGCCCCGACCGCCTTTGTTTGAGCGGCTCAAGCCGCCCGGCGCCGAGCCAAACGCTTCGGCAAGCTAAAGCCGCAACATCTGCCGAAAGCCGGCGGTAATGGCCTGGGGGTCGAGCACCAAGTGCCAGCCCACAGCGGCCAGCATGACCAGCGAGCTTGCCGCTAGCACCAGTCCCCAGGGGTTTGGCGGCGATTCGGCTTGCCGCAGACGGCCGCGTAGCGCGGCCTCCAATTTGCGCCAGCCGGCGAAGCTTTGTTCAGCGGCGGTCGCCACCAGCGAGACATTGCGCGTCGCTGGGCCAGGCTCTAGGTGCAGCTCAACGCGCAGCGTGGGCAGCGCCAGGCTGGCGCCCGCCCAACGCGCATCTGCGTCGAGCTCGTCGATCATGCCCGCCAGCAGCGGGCGCAACTGCTCCACCGAAAAGTTGTAAATGATCAACCGCGGACGAGCCACCAGCGCGATCAGCGCCACGCCCAGCGCATACATCGCCAACAGCAACAGCCAGACATAGGCTTGGTAGACATGAATCGCATCTTCGGGCAGCAGCAGCTCGATGGGGCCGATGACAATCAGGCCCGACACCGCCACCCCCAGCGCCGCCAAATCGCGGGCGCCGGTCACCAAGATGGGGCGGCGCGCAAGGTTCACGCCCGCCAAAACCAGCAGGTAGAGAGCCAGCGGCACCAGGGCCACACACAAGCGAAAGCCGTCCATGCGCGATTTTCGGAATAGCGGAAAGGGCCAATGGGCAGTGTAGCGCGTCTGGCCGGGACGGGTCAACCGGGCCTGTCTCCTGTTGCTCGCTTTTTACGATTTCATATTGCATCTCACTCCGCCCGCGGCAGCTTCAGCCGCTCCGCCTGACGCTCTTCGATGAGCACCATCGCCACGTCATCAACATAAACCGTGCGATACGTCTTCAGCCGGGCGATGCCTTGGGCCAGCGGCGGATTGCGGACCAGGTATTGCAGACTGATGAGCAGGGCCGGAACTTCGACCCTACTGTCCGGCGCGGGTGCAATGCCCTCGGTGAGGCTTTCGATCAATCGCGGGTCGGACATGGCAAGCCGTCGTTCGATTTCCAAATAACGTTCGAGTGTGCGGCGAGTATTGACCTCCAACCGGGCATCGGCAAACACCTTTCGCTCCGGCCCGTTGTGAAAGATGTAGACCGCCGCGGCGCCTTCATCCAGCGCATAGCAGCGCCGCGGCATTCCGTCGCGGCCCAGGAACTCGGCAGCGCCGTGGGCGAAGACGCCGGGCACTTCGCCCAGGCCGAACAGCCGCGGGATTTCAGCCGCGCGATGAACCGTGAGCAAATCGAGCGGCACGCCGATGAACAAGAAGCCGAGCACCGCCGCCAACGCCACCGGTCCCAGGTGGAATCTCCGCTCCGAGCGCGGGGGACTGGGCGCGATGCATTCTGCCAGGTTCGCCCGCAGCACCACGCCGCCCACCAACGCGAACAGCACACTGTTTCTGCTCGCCTGCCAGGCCAGGTAGGCAAACGCCGCGAAAACCAAGGCGCGAAACCAGCGCAGCTTGCGCCGCGCCACCAGCGGTACGAAACTCAACAGGCCAAGCGCGAAAAGTACGACCAGGCTCAGGGTGGTGAGATTGCCCAAAAGCCCAGCGACACCGTAGGTTTCCAGGAACTCGGGAAAGCCGCGAAACTCGGCGGAAAACTGCGTATAGAAGGGATGATCGGCGCCTTGAATCCGCCTGAACAGCGTCACGGGAAAGAGCGCGCCGTCGACGCCGTAGGGATTCAGCAGCGTAGCGGCCGCCATCAGCACCGTCACCAAAAGCCAGAGGCCCCAGCGCGACTTGAGATCGTCGTTCGGCTGAACCTGCCCGGCGAGGCGGTTCAGGCGCCAGCGGCTTGACGCCTCGACCGATTGTGTCCATCCGCCGATGAATTCCCCGGCCAAGAAGCAGACCCAGATGATCAGCCCCAGCACGAATAGCCCGTGCATATTGATCCATAAAACCTGAATCACCGGCAGTAACCAAAGCAACCGCGGCGAGCGCCGCGCGTGAAACACAATGGCCAACTCGGCGGCGAGAAACAAGAAGGTGAACATTTCGGGGCGCACCAGGTTGCGGCCCTCATAGATGATGAGCGAGGGCAACCAGCAGGCCACGCCCTGCCAGGCCGGCCAGTCGCGGCGGCTGGCCGAAAAGGCAATGGCGAATGTGATCGCGCCCAGCAGGCTTTTGAAGACCACCAGCGCGGGCGCGCCTCCCAAAGACCAAACCGCCGCGGCCACAAGCTGGAAGCCCCAATGAAGGTCGATCCAGGGACTATCGGGATTGGTGTAGGTGAACCAATCGGTGCAAGGGATTTCTCCCCGCTGATAGATCAACTGTCCGGTGCGAAGGTGCCACCAGATGTCGGGGTCGTCAATTTGCACGCAGCCGACCAGGAACGCCAGCGCGAGAAAGGCAGCCAGCCAAAGCCATTTGGTCCAGCCTCGCGCGACCGCGTCGGTGCTGCGCGCCGGCGAAGCGGCGTTGCGAGACTTGTTTTCACTCATCGCAAAGCGAGTTTGAAGGGGCCAGGCTCTGCCCCAGCCACCGGTCGGCTGCTCTTAATTTATCCGCTGCTTACGCTTCCGCAGGAGCTGCTCGGCGACGACGACCGCCAGCCGATTAAAGTCGCTGGGGTTCGTGGGGGCGTAATCGAGCTGGCTACGCGCTTCGCCGGCAGCTTCCTCGCCTTGCAGCGGGCTGGTCACGCGATGCGTGGAAAGATTGTAGATGCCATAGAGCACCTCGATTCCGGTAGTGCCAGCTCGCTCGACTTCTTGCCGCAAATCGAGGGCGGCCTGGGCCGCGTTGATGCCAACGGCCGCATCGACCAGGGCCTCGCGGAAGCCGGGCTGCTGCTTGGCGTCGCTGCCCCAAACTTGCTCCAGGCCGTTGGCCGCCTCGCGCACGGCCACAAAGATGCGCTGCTCGATCGCACGCAAGTTGGGCGAGATGGCTTTCGACCAGAACCGCGGCGGCTGCAAATAGGCATCGACGGCGCCGGTGACGGCGCCACATCCGCTGTGCCCCAGTACCACCAGCACCTTGACGCTCTCGCGCAACGCCGAGAGCGCGAAGTCAATGCTTCCCAGGCATTCGCTGCCCAACACATTTCCGGCCACGCGAATCACGAACAGATCATTAAAACCCTGACCGAAGAGCATTTCGGTGGGCACGCGCGGGTCGGAGCAGCCGACGACCACGGCGAAGGGATTGGGCTTCGGCGGTGCGTCGCCAACTCGCTGTACGCCCATTTCCCAGGCGTTGCACATCACCACAAACCGCGACGGATCGGGAGAAGGCGTATTGGCTGCGCAGCTTTCCATCCACTGTGAAAAGGTGCGGTTGCCGTTTTCCAAAGCTCGCTTGGCGGCGGCGGGGTCCGGCGGAGACGGCTTGGCCGACGGGTTTTCGGGGTCGAAGCGATAGATGTAGTCGATGGATTGCATCCGCTGATTGTAACATGCCTACAGCGTTTTCAGATACTCCAGCACGGCCTGCTTTTCGTCTTCGCTCAGTTCGTCGGGAAAGAGGTGCCCGCCGGCGCTTTTGCCAAAGCGGCGCGTGTCGAAATAATGCCGGCGCTGGGCCGGCGTCCGAGCTTCGGCGGGAACGCGATCGAGCTCAAGGGTTTCCAGTCCGACGCGCTGTTGATCGTAGCCATCCTCGGTTCGGGTCCAGACCTTCGGGCGGCGAGCGGGATGCAACAGGTGCCAAAGCGTCGGCACCGAGCCATTATGCAGGTAAGGGGCCGAAGCCCAGACGCCATCGAGCGGCGGCGCCACATAGCCGGGCACCTCGCGCTTCACCGGTTTCTGACCATAATGGCCCAGCCAGGTGGCGCTGTAGCTCTCGCGCCAAGAAGCGTCGATGGCGTCGAGGCGAGCGCGATCGGTTCCCACCTCCTCGATCGGTACATTGACTTCCGGGTAGCTGCCCTCGGCCCCATACGTTCCATGGCACCGGCTGCACGTGCTCACGAAAACCGCCTCGCCGCGGGCGGCCAACGGCCGGTCGATCTCAAACGGATACTTGGGCGCCTCGAGCGATTCGATCCAAGCCAGGATGTCTTGATAGTCTTGCTCCCACTGGCGGAATTTTTCGGGACCGTTTTTGGGCAAGAGCAAGAATTGCATCAACGCCCGGTGGCTCTTGGGCAGGCCGCCGTCGGCATAGAGATATTGCTTCTTTTTGATGTTCCACCAAGCGGGGGCGTCGTGGTCGTGGTGAACCAGCTTGGGCGGCAGCCGGTCTTGATGCACGTTCAAATCGGCGTCGCGGTAGGTGAGCAGCACCACGCCGAACATCACGGCGTTGGTGGTGCCAATAGTCGTGCCCAGCGGCATGGCCGCGCCGCCCAGGTCCATGTGCGAGAGCGGTTTTTTCAGCCGCAGCTTGGTGACCCGCACGTCGTCGGTGAGCGTTTGCAGGGCGTAAAGCGTGTTCGGGGCGCCGGGAATCACACGCCCGGCCACTTTGCCTCCGTGGCAAGCCAGACAATTCATCACCCAGCCGCCCTGGCCATTGTCGACGTATTGCAGCGCCACGCCATCGTGCCGGCCTGGTGCGTCGGTCAATCCGTAGCGAGAAAAAGCCATCGCCCGGCGCTCGGCAGGCGTGGCCCGTTCGGCCTGCGAGCGGAGCGGCTCTTCCCACGTCCGCCAAAGCTCGTCAAAGACTTCTTGATCGAAGTCCGGCGGCAGGTACGCCTTGGTCGTCAGCAGCCGATAACCGCGCTCAGTGGCCGATTCGGGGGCGGCCGATTCGGGGGTGGAAGTCGTTTCGGCTTCTGTGTGATCGGCCTTCGCGTTGGCGGCTGCGGCCAGGCAAATGATAATCCAAGTCGCGATGCGCATTGAACAACTCTCTTCTCCGGTTCTCTCTAACCGGAGTCTAGGCATCGGTTTTAACCAAGGCAAGGCCGGCCGAGAGGGGCAACGGCTCGGGAGGGTTCAGCATACTTGCTGGCCGCTTTTAGCCGGCGCGTGCGACTTTCGCCCTGACTGGAGCTCAACCTGACGCCCAGGCTGCGCGGACCAAAAGACATTCACAAAAGTGCTGAACCCTGAACCCTGAACCCTCTGGTGGTGACCAGCCCGGCGCTCACCGCCTTACTGAACCTTTCCAGAAAACCGGCAGCCAATCCGATACATCGGCGCCGGATCGTCGGCCACCTGCGCGCGGTTCACAATTCGGGCCGACATGTAAGTTACGTTCGGCGACACCCCTAGCGCCACGACCAGCGAATCGAAATCGGGCAATTGCGATGAGTAAAACGAAAAACCCGTCGCCGAAATGTCCTGGCAAGTAACCTCGCGAAAGGTGGCTTTGCTGGGCAACGAACCACCATTGTACGGCGCCACAAACTGCCGATAATCGAAAGCCCGCCGGGCGGCTCCGCGGCGATTCGCGGCAGGCGTGGCGTCGGCCATCGCCGATTCCGCGGCTCCCGAGTCGTCGCCCTCTGCCCAGCGGTCGTCGTCGGCTGAAGAATCCGCCGCGATCGGTTGGCACGCCTCGCCGTCGTGGTAGTGGCCGCAGTTGCGCTTCCCTCGCTTCGAGGCCTTCAGGGCGGCTTCGGCTCGGCTGACCAACCCCGCGCCGTCTTCGCCCGATCGCAGCGTGGCGGCGCCGACGCTCACCGTCGCCTGAAGCTCTGCTTCTTCGAACTTGATGGTGCGAGCCGCCACCGCCGTCCGCATCCGCTCGGCAATGCGCTGCGCCTGCTCGCTGCCAGCGCCGGGCAGGGTGACCGCAAATTGATCATCGGCATATCGAACCACCAGGTCGAAGCTGCGGGCGCACTCACCGAGCGCCGCGGCGATCTCTTTCAACGCCCGATCGCCCGCATCGCGCCCGTGTCGCGCATTCAGGTCGCCCAGTCGATCGACGTCGAGCATCACCAACGAGAGCGGCTTTTTGCGGCGAATGGCGTCGTTCGCCCGGCGCGTTAGTTCGTCGTCGAACGGCAGCCGGTTGGGCAGGCCCGTAAGCACATCGAACCGCACATCAGCCAAGCGCTCTTCGATGGCAATGGCCTGCTGTTCTAGTTGTACTTGGGCCGTGGCCAATTCTTCCTGAAGCTGATGGTTGGCCTTGAGCAGTTCGGTGGCCGGGCCGATGGCCTCGGCTTGGTCGGGCAGGCCCGCCAAGGCACGGCCGGCCTGTTCGACGCGGGCCGTGTGCCGCGCGACATCGTGCACCAGGTCGTGCGTCGTGTTGCGCAGCCCGTCGAGCGCGCCGCGCTGATTGTTCGCCGGCTGCCCCGCCTCGGCGCCGGCGCGGTCTCGGCGCAGCCAAAAACCTAAGGCGACGCCGACCAGAATCTGGACGGCCGAAACGATGATGGCGGTGACCGTAAAAAACACAGTAGCTGGCAACCTGTTTGGAGACGAACTCCGGCTCGGACGCAATCCACGGTATGCAATCCATAGGACAGGATAGCGCCTGTAGCAAATTCGCCACATCCGTGGGCAGCGATTTGGCCGATTGTGCCGCGCATAACGGACCCCAGCGGGTTTGCCCCAGGTCCGACTGTACCGATGGTTCACACGGGGCAATTCAGCTAAACTAGAGCTGCCGGGAAGACGAAGTTTAAACTTTCTGAGATGACTGGTTCGTTGCGGCCGGAGGCGAGTGCGAGGAATGAATATCTTGTTGGCTGCCAGCGAAGCGGTGCCCTTTGCCAAGACCGGGGGCTTGGCCGACGTGGTCGCCGCGCTGCCGGTTGCCTTGGAGCGGCTGGGCCATCGCGCGGTGGTGTTCTTGCCCGGCTATCGCGGCGCGCTGAACGGCGGGCAACCCCTCGAGCAGACCCAGGTGCGCATCAGCGTGCCCATCGGCAGCAAGACGGTCGAAGGCACATTGCTCAAAAGCCGCCTGCCCGACAGCCAGGTCGATGTGTATTTCGTCCAGCAAGACGAATACTACCTGCGCGACGAGCTGTATGGCGTCAACGGTTCAGACTATATCGACAACTGCGAACGGTTCGTGTTTTTCTGCCGAGCGGTGCTCGAAGCGGTGCGTCAGCTCCCGCTGCGCGTCGACGTGGTGCACGCCCACGATTGGCAAACCGGCCTGATTCCCGCGTATCTGAAGATCGCCTACCGGGGCCTGCCCGGCTACGAGCAGATCGCCTCGCTCTTCACCATCCACAACCTGGCCTATCAGGGCACGTTCTGGCATTGGGACATGCTGCTCACCGGGCTCGATTGGAAATACTTCAACTGGCACCAGATGGAGTTCTACGGCAAGCTCAACCTGATGAAAACCGGGCTGGTCTTCGCCGACGCCATCAACACCGTCAGCCCGCGATATGCCGAAGAAATTCAGAACGCCCCGCTGGGCTGCGGACTGGAGGGAGTGTTGCAGCAGCGGCGCGAAGTGCTGTCGGGCATCGTCAACGGCGTCGATTACCGCATCTGGGATCCGGCCACCGACCCGCATCTGCCGAAGAACTATGACGAGCGGAGCGTGGTCGAAGGCAAGGCCGCCTGTAAGGCGGCGCTGCAGGCCGAGTTGGGTTTGCCGTCGGCCCCCGACGTGCCGCTGGTGGGTCTCATTGGCCGGCTGGTCGACCAGAAAGGCATCGACCTGGTGGCCGAGGTCGTGCAAGATTGGGTGCGCAGCAACGACGTGCAGTGGGTGATTTTGGGCACGGGCGAAGCTCGTTACCACCAGCTTTTTGCGACCTTGGCCGAGCGTTTTCCGCAGAAGGTTGCCGCCCGGCTGGCGTTTTCTGAACCGCTGGCGCACCGTATCGAGGCGGGCGCGGATATTTTTTTAATGCCTAGCCGGTTTGAGCCGTGCGGGCTAAATCAGCTCTACAGCTTGAAGTATGGCGCCGTGCCGGTCGTCCGCGGCACGGGCGGCTTAGTCGATACCATCACCGACACGACGCCACAAAGCCTGGCCGATGGTACGGCCACCGGTTTCAGCTTCCGCGAGACCGAGGTATTGGCCTTGGCCGAGACATTGCGGCGGGCGATCAACACCTATCGCCAGGCCGACACCTGGCGGCAGATTGTCGCTAATGGCATGCGGCAAGACTGGAGTTGGGGCCGCAGCGCGCAGCAATACGTGCAGCTTTATCAGAGCACCCTAACGCGTGTACGGGCGCCGCTGATCGCCGAACGCGTCTAGTGTTTTCGTTCGGTGGCAGGGTCCCATCCCACCTTTCGGTAGCCCTGTCGAAGCACGATGACGCTTGCCATCCGCGGGTTCGGTGAAATAGAGTAGGGGTCGGGCGATCCATGTCTTTTGCCGCGGGAGGTTCGCGATGCCGCGCTCGTTGCTGTTCGCGCTCGTCTTCATCATGGGCGCCGGCATGGCTGCCCTGTCGGCCGAGAAAAATGATCCGGATGCCGTGTCGCTGGCCGGTGTCGTCACGCAGCCTTCGGGCCTGCCCGCGGCCAAGGCCGAGGTGTGGCTCGTCACCGCTTCGATGCGCGGCGAGCCGCTCGTCTACGATCATGTGCAGGCCGACGCCGAAGGCAAGTTTCGGCTCGTCCTGCCGGGTAGGTGGATCAACATTGGCGCTACGGTGAGGCAGGAACTGGGCATCGTAGCATATCAGCCAGGCTTGGGCCCCGCGGCAATCTGCTATTGGCGGACCTCGACGCCGAACGCCGCGAATCTGCGGCTCGAATTGAAGCCGCCCAGCGAGGCGCCGGTTACGATCCGCGCGCCCGATGGCCGAGCAGTGCTCGGCGCCAAGGTCAGCGTGACAGCACTGATCTGCGACGTGCTCCGCACCGATTTGACCGCCCGCAACTCACTGCCGAGATGCAGGCGGCGCTCAAGTACACTCCCAACGGACCTGCGCTCGGTCGGACAGCCATGTTGCTGCCAGGTGATCTGAGCCGCCGCTTACAAGCCGAGACGGATTCCGGTCAGGCGACGATCGTTGGAGTGGCGCTGGATGATGCCGCTCAGCTATCCATCGGGACGGAAGAATTCGGAACGCAGATCGCGCAACTCCACGTCGCCGTCAACGATTATCAATCGGCGGCAAAGATGCCCGAAACGATCACGCTCAAGCCGGTGGGCCGTGTTGCGGGCCGGCTGACGGCGGCGATGGCTAGCGATGCCCGCGGCGCGAAGGTTCGTATGACTTCAACGCCTGATGGCGAGCCGTTCGCAGTAGGCAAAGTAAGCATTGTTGGGCGGGCAGAGACTGCCGCCGACGAAGACGGCCGCTTTAAGGTGCCGGCATTGGCCGTGGGAGCACTGAATTCGGTCGTCACTCTGCCCAAGGGTTCACCCCTGCGGCCCCGCCTACCGGCCAATGCGCCGGAAGTCAAGGAGGCGGAAGTGACGAAGCTCGAAATCGCGCTGATTCCCGGCATCCGAGTTGCCGGCTTGGTGCGCGAGCGATCATCAAAGCAGCCGCTGGCGGGCATCACCATCCACGTGCATGGCGGAATGGTCGAGCCGGTCGTGGTCGTTAGCAATGAAGAGGGGCGCTATGCCTGTTTGTTGCCACCCGGCCAAGTGCTGGCCGTGCCGCTGGCGCCCTCGGGCTATGAGCCGCTGGGCGGAGCTGGAGACTTTCTGGTCGATGTCCCCACTGGAGCAAAGGAGTTTGAATTTCCGGCGATCGAACTGGTCAGGGCGCCAACGATCGTCGGCGCGGTAGTCGGCGAAGACGGCAAGCCGGTGCATGGGGCGAAGGTGCGTGCGCTGGGGCAAGGCGTCCGACGAGCGGGGCCGATGGCGCAGCGAGTCGTCGAGCTTACCAGCGACGATGGCTCGTTTCGCATCGCGGTGGCCGATCCCGACCATCAGGTTTTGCTGGAGGCACGCACCGACGATGCTTTCGGCCGCATTCGCGTGGCGCCCAAGACGCTCGACGGCCAGGCGGTCACGCTTCGCATTCTCGCGGCGAACCTGATCGCGCTTTCGGGCCGTGTAGTCGATACGCGGGGCAAGCCGGCCGCCGATGTTCCGGTCGAACTGTGGGTCATGCCGGTCATGCCCGAGGGCTTCGGCGGCATGTTCGAGCGCGTGAAGTTCGATGGTAATGTCGAGCTTCGCACGGACGCCGAGGGGCGCTTTACGGCACCGCGCGAGCTGGATCGCGAGTCGGTCTACCAAGCACGCATTGCGTTGCCGGGCGGCGAGCCGGCCGCCACGGCGGCGTTCAGCGCGTCGTTTGCCAACTCCACGGAGCTGCCGGATTTGATCGTGCGCCGCCAAACAACGCTCGCTGGCCGTGTGGAAGACCAGCAAGGCCGGCCGGTATCCGAGGCGCTCATTTTTCAAGCGGGCGACGCCTGGGGGCGCGTGCAAGCCACCACCGACGCCCAAGGACAATTTCGCCTGCCCGAGGTGATGGCCGATCCGATGTTTGTCTTTGTCCGCAAAGCGGGCTTTCGCTTTTTCGGGCAGCAAATCGAGACCGATGAAGAATCGTTGGTGCTTACGATCATACGGACCGACGAGCCGGTCGAACCGCTAACCACGTTGCCGCCCGCCCTGCCCCGCGCCGAGCGGCTGGCGCTGGCCCGGCGCTTGCTGGAACCCTGCCTGGGCAAAATCGATCTGAACAACGAACGCGAGGGACCACGGGTTTTCGAGACCTGGGCTGTTGTCGATCCGGCCGACATGCTCAAGCGGCTCGACGAAACACCGCCCAAAAGCTCGTTCTTGGCCGGTTACTTGCGGCGAGCGGTCGCCCTGGCGTTGGCAGCCGACGACGCCGATGAAGCGTTGGCCGTCATCGAAACCATCGCCGACGCCGGCTTCCGTTCGATGTCGTATCTCGACGTGGTCGATGCGCTGCCCGACGGTCAGAGGCAGCGGCAGCTCGATCTGCTGGGGCAGGCCTCAGTCGCCGCGCGGCAGATCGGCGAACCGGAGATGCGGGTCATCCATTTGGGCCAGACAGCCGAGCGATTTTTGAATCTCGGCGAGCGCGGTGATGCCGAGAAGCTGCTGCGCGAGGGCCAAAAGTTGGCCGAGCAACTGCCGGTCGAGGCGTTCGGTGGCTACGCACGGGGAGCCTTCGCCGAAGAACTAGGGCAGATCGATCTGCCTGCCGCGCTCGCGCTGATGAAGGGATTGACCGATGTCGGCGAGTTCGACCGGCATCACGGCAACCTGGCTCACGAGCTGGCCGCGTCGCAGCCCGCCGAGGCGGAGCGGCTGCTGGGCATCCTGCACACCGCCAAGGAAGCCAGCCGAATTGCCGACCCGAGCGACATATGGGGCGTGCGGGTTTGCTATCGGATGGCGCCGGCCGATTTGCCGCGGGCGCGGGCCATTGCCGACCGCATGTCGGACCCTTATCTGAAAGCACGGGCATTTGGCCTGATGGCCCAGGCGATCGCCCAGCAAAAGCCGCAAGCGGCCACCGACTTGATCGCAGCGGCCTTTGACGTTCTGCAACAGCTCGTCGATGCTCGCGAGTCGCGGGCGCCGGGCAAGGCGGGCCGGCCCGCCACGCACGATTCATTTAACGGGCTGTACAGCGCGGCATCGCTGGCCGGGGCCTTGCTCCCCGCCGTCGAGGCGCTCGATCCGACGTTGGTGCGCGAATATCTCTGGCGGGCGGTCTCGTTTCGAATGCCACGGGTGGGCGACGAAACGCAGCGTCAGCTTGCCGACCCCGCCAATGCGGCCCTGGCGATGATGCTCGCTCGCTACGATCGCCCGACGTCCGCCGCCATCATGCGGCCGATCGAAACACGGCTGTTGGGCTTCCATTCGCGCGACGCGGCGCTGGGCGCTCTGGCGTTGATCGCGCCGCAACGGGCCGTGGAAACGCTCGAACGACGCGATCCTGATCAGGCCGATCTGTTGACGCGGGCGCAACTGGCCTCGCTGCTCACGCTGGAGGGCGATGCGCTGTGGCGCAAGCTGCTGGCAAACGCGGCGCTGTGGTCGATTGACGTCGAGGATATTTAAGGGGATAAGGGGATAAGGGGATGAAAGAGAGATGAGGAGATGGAAGAACGGCCGGCTCGACCCAAGAGGCGTTTGCGGCGGGTGTTGACGGTTTCCGCGTCGGTCGTTTTGGGCATGTATGTGCTGCTGTTGATTGCCATGATGTTTCTAGAAAACTCGCTGGTGTTTTTTCCGTCGCGGCAGGCGCGTGACGGCTGGGATCTTGCCGGCGTCGAACGCGTGCGGTTTGAAGCCGACGACGGCACGCGGTTGCACGGCTGGTACCTGCCACACCCGCAGCCCCGAGCGGTGATGATGTTTGCCTGTGGCAACGCCGGCAATATCAGCCATCGGGCCGAACGATTTGCTCATTTGCGCGATCGACACCGCGTGTCGCTGCTGGCGTTCGACTATCGTGGCTACGGATTGAGCGAAGGCAAGCCGCACGAGCGCGGCCTGCTTTTGGACGCGCGGGCGGCGCGCCGCTGGCTGGCCGAGCGGTCAGG
>JAICLL010000210.1 GCA_025927475.1 Pirellulales bacterium | reverse complement strand
GGGGCGCCCCCCCCGCGGGGGGGGGGGGGCCCGCCGGCGGATGACGCGCTTTGGCGAATGGGCGTTTTTTATAAACCAACGTCAGCAACCACCGGGCAAGCCGGCGGCATGGCAATGTTTCACGCTTCAGGCTCCTCAGCCACCACGCTTTATATTCAATTGCCGCTATGATCCCTTACCGCGAACAAATACTTACCGGCTGGGGGAATGTGGCGGGCGAACGGGCACGGATCTACCGGCCCGAACGGCTCGGCGATTTGCGCGACGCGGTCGAAACGTGCGGCGAGACGTTAATCTCTCGGGGTCTGGGCCGCGGCTATGGCGACGCCGCGATCAACGCCGGCGGCGTCGTCTCGCATCTGCGCTTGAACCGCATGCTGGCCTTCGACGGTCAACGCGGAATCGTCGAGTGCGAGGCCGGCGTCACGTTCGGCGATCTGCTGCGCGTCGGACTGCCGCGAGGATTCTTTCCCGCGGTGACGCCGGGCACGAAACACGTCACGATCGGCGGCGCCATCGCGGCCGACGTGCACGGCAAAAACCACCACGCCGATGGATCGCTGGCCGACTGCTTGCTCGATTTCCGCCTGCTGACGGCCTCGGGCGAGACGCTGCGTTGCTCGCGCACGGAAAACGCCGCCGCCTTTTGGGCCACGCTGGGCGGCATGGGACTGACCGGCGCCATCGTCGACGCGCGGTTGCGCATGCGGCCTGTGACTTCGGCGTTTCTCACGGTCGATTATGAGAAAACCGCCGATCTCGACGCCACGCTCGAACGCTTCGCCCAGGGCGATGCACGTTATCAGTATTCGGTGGCCTGGATCGATTGCCTTGCCCGTGGACCGTCGCTGGGGCGTTCGGTGCTGATGCGGGGTAATCACACGCCGGTCGAGGAGTTGCCGGCAGATGTTGGCCCTCACCTGGCCTCTCGCAAAGGGAGAGAATACGGCCCTCACCTGGCCTCTCCCAGAGGGAGAGGTAAGCTGCGCGTGCCGTGCTTTTTGTCGAACTTGGTGCTGAATTCGTGGAGCGTCCGCGCGTTCAACGCCCTGTATTACCGCCGGCATGGCGACCGCCACGCGGTGGTCGATTACGACTCGTTCTTCTACCCGCTCGACGCCGTCGCCGATTGGAACCGCATCTACGGGCGGCGTGGCTTTTTGCAATATCAGGCGGTGTTTCCGACCGCCACCAGCCGCACCGGCCTGGTGGCCTTGCTCGAAGCGCTCGCCTCCTCCCGGCAGGCCTCGTTCTTGGCGGTGCTCAAAACCTTCGGCCCGGCCAACCAGGGCTTGCTCTCGTTTCCCATGGCCGGCTCGACGCTGGCAGTCGACCTGCCGAACACCGGCCCCGCGGTGATGGGGCTGCTCGATGATCTCGACGAAATCGTCATCCGGCACGGCGGGCGGGTTTACCTGGCCAAAGACGTTCGGCTGTCGCGCCGCGCGTTCGAGGCCATGTATCCGCAGGCCGACGAATTCCGCCGCATCAAGGCGGCGATCGATCCGCAAGGACGATTCGATTCGGCGTTGGCCCGGCGGCTTGGGCTTTCCGGTGAAATCGGTCAACAGAGGGCCGCGGCATGAGCGAGAACATTTTGATTGTCGGTGCATTGTCGGGCATCGCGCGGGCCATCGCCAGCGAGCTAGCCGCCAAGGGACATTCGCTGGTGCTGGCCGCGCGCGATCAGGACGAGCTTTCGCGTACCGCCGCCGATCTGCGCGTGCGGTATCGCGCGACCGTCGAAACCGCGTCGTTTGAAGCGCTCGACTTCGATTCGCATCCAGCGCTCGTCGACGCCGCCGACCGCACCTTCGCCGGTGGCTTGACGGGCATCGTGTTCTGCGCCGGCTGGATGGCGGAGCAAGATCTGGCGGCAGCCGATTTCAACATCGCGCGGCGGATGATCGAGGTGAATTATATGGCGGCTGTATCGCTATTGAATCACGCCGCCAACATCTTTGAGGCTCGTCGCCGCGGTTGGATTTGCGCGCTCTCTTCAGTGGCCGGCGACCGCGGCCGGCAAAGCAACTATTTGTATGGGGCGTCGAAGGGCGCGCTGTCGGCCTATTTGCAGGGCCTGCGCAACCGGTTGACTCCCGCCGGCGTGGCGGTGATCACCATCAAGCCCGGCTGCGTCGATACGGCCATGACCTATGGCGGCGGCAAGCTTCCGTTTCTGGTCGGTCCCGAGGTAATCGCGCGCGACGTAGCCCGCGCGATTCTCCGCCGCCAAAGCGTCGTCTACACGCCGCGCATCTGGTGGCCCGTGATGACGGCCATCCGGTTGATTCCCGAAATGATTTTTTGCCGCATGAAGTTATAGACCATGAACCATCTCTGCGCCCAATGCCAAAAGCGCCTGCCCTGGCTGCTGCTTCTCGTCACTTTTTTGGTCTATGCGAAATGCCTGCCCACTTTCTTCGTGCAGGACGATTTTTGGTTTCTGCGCGACACGTTGAAACCGATTCCCAGCCGTCTCATGCTGACTGGCGGGTTGCCGGAGTACCTGCGGCCAATCCCCGCCTATTGGCTTCCGCTCATCAACCGTTCCATCTGGGGATTGAACCCGCTCGGCTTCCATCTTTCGCAGATGGCTTGCCTGCTGGGGATGGTCTATGCGATTTACCGCATCATTTTTCGACAGACGGAATCTTCCATCGCGGCGTCGGTGGCGGCGATCGTCTATGGACTTTCGAAGGTCCATTTGTACAACGTCTCTTGGGTGGCCGGCGGCATCGATACCACGGCCGGCTGCTTCATGACGCTCACGCTGCTCGCAATCGTCCGTTATGAGCAGGACCAAGGCTCTTTGTGGCCGATTGGCGCTGCTTGCGCGATCGCGCTCTTGTCGAAGGAGTCGGCGATCATCGTGATCGGCGCGTGGGCAGGGGCCGTCGCGTTCCGGATAGTGCTCGAGAAGCTTTTACGAGCTCCGACGGATAACGACAACACGCGGCCCGAGGCTGCCAAACAGTCTTCCTCGGGCACCGGTTGGCTGACCCGCCACGAACTGCGGATCGCGCTGCTCCTGACGTGCGTCGTGGCGGCTTACGCGGCACTGAGGTTGAGCTTGGTCTCCACGCGACCGGAGTTGGGGCTGGATTTCGCTCGCTTCAAGTATTTGATCAAGAGCAGCATCATCGCCATTTTGCCGGTGATCGAACCGTTTACGCCGATTCACAAGGCCTGGATCCTGCTGCCGCTGGCAATTGCCGCGGGGGCGTTTTTGTTGCGGCCGGCGCGCAAGGCCCATGAGGCGGCGCTCGGCCTGTTGCTCTTCCTGTCGCACGCCGCGATTTTTGCCGTTTCAGTCAAACTGCCGCCGATGTTAGCACTGTACTATGCACACTTCAATCTGATCGGGTTGGCGCTGCTGGCGGGGCTGTGCTGTGCCGGCTTGCTGCAAAGGTGCGATTGGCGATGGACGGTTTTCCCGCTTCGCGCAGCGGCTGTGTCGCTGTTGGCGGTTTATGCGTATCAATCGGCCGCGGTCGTCCGTGAAAGCATTGCCACCGTCCATGCGGCGCCCCTCTCCAACGCGCGCTATTCGCTGGCGGCCTATCAGCAGCTTCGCTCTTTGATGGGCGATCGCCCCTATCGCACGGTGGTCTTCCTCCAGGCTTCGGAGGAAATGTGGTGGGCGACGGGGTTTGGCGACATGGTGCTGTCGATGTTCCCAGGCGCCGAAGCGCGGTTCGATGGGAAGCGAGACTACCATGCCTCGCCCGACATCAAAACCGACGACACAACGCTCGTGGTGCGCCAAGTGTCGGAGTTTGACTTCCAAGTGGTGAGGTGATTCGGTGGCGCGGGGGCGTGCTCGCTGATCAGTCGTGGCCCGACGGAGACAAGCTCCATCGAGGCCGAGGAACCGCTCTGATTCCGCGGCGTAAACGATTGCGGAGTTTGAACGTCAAACCAATTGGGAAACGCCCTGGCGTGGCGTTCCGCGACGGGCGGCGCGACATCGAATCGCAGCTCACGCCAGCCGCACGCAGTCCTTTCCCTACAGTCGTCGCGCGCTTGACTTACCGACGGAATTGATCGTCCGCAACGATTCGTCGGTCTTGGCCGCCGGGTCGGGCCTGAAAAGCGCGACTTAGCGGACGGCGGGTTTGCAGCGGATGCGCCGTGAGACGGCGCCGCTTTGCATCTCGCGCCAGCCGCGCGCCGAATGTTAGCTTCGGTACGGCGGCCGATTGCCAGACACCCGGATCCAGCCGCAGTGACGGTTTGGACAGCAGGCAACGAAGAAAACGAAGCGGCACGGTACGCCAGACAGGACGTAGGGTGGGACGAGCTTGCGAGTCCCGCCTTTTCGCATTCGTCCGAGGCGGCAAGATAAATCGGGCCAGATGGTGGGACGCGCTGCGCTCGGCCCACCCTACAAGCAGGCGAAATGCCACCGAGGGCGTTCGCTAGAGAGCTTAGCGGTTGTCGCGGTGAGGCACGGAGGAACGATGAACGTCTTGATTGCCGATTTCGACCTGTTTGCCAAGGTCGGGGGCGGGCAGACGTTTTATCGCGCCGTCATCGAAAAAAATCCGCAGCTTACTTTTTCATACCTGGCGATCGACGAGCCGGCCGATGCGCCGCGGCCCGCCAACGCCCGACCCATCGCTTATCGCGAAGATTACCGCGCCGACGGCTGGGCCGATTTTGACGATTTTACGCCGCCCCGCTGGTGTCTCGACGCCTTTTTGCGGGCCAGCAACATCGCCCGCTCGTTGGCGGGCCGCGAGTTCGACGTGGTAGACCTGCCCGACTACGAGCAGTTTGGCATGTTTCTGCGGCCGGCGCTTTCGCATCACGGCGTGCGGGCAGGCACGATCGCCCTGTCGCTGCACGGGCGGCTGTCGACGTCGGTGCGCAACAACTGGCTCACCGAAGGTTTCGTCGACCATGCCCTCACAACGCAAGAAGAGATGCAATACCGCGCGGTCGACCTGCGGTATGGCATTAGCCACATGTACTTGGACGAGTGGCGAGGGCAGGTCGACCTGCCCAATCATTATTTCAGCCCACTGCGATTCATCGACTTGCCCGAGCCGAGGCTGGCGTCGTCTGCCAACGGCCCGCCCGACGTGTGTTTTGTGGGCCGGACCGAGAAGTGCAAAGGGCCCGATGTGTTCGTCGAGCTGGCGTGGTGGCTGCCGCGCGAGCTGTATGGGCGGGCGGTGCTGATCGGGCCGGAAAGCGGTACGCTCGATGGCCTTGGGTCCAATCACTATTTGCGGCAGTTCGCCCAGCGACGGCAAATGCACGAGGTGGTGGACTTTCGCGGGCCGATGACCGCCGCCGCGGTGCGGCAAGTGTTCGCCTCGCGCACGGTGGCCGTGCTTCCGTCCCGTTACGATACCTTCAATTTGGCCGCGGCCGAGGCGCTGTTTTCTGGCTGCCCGACGGCCATTGGCAGCGGGGCCGGCATCTGCCGGTTTCTGCGCGATGTGGCGCCCGACGTGCCCTATATCGAGATTCCGATGGATCATCCGCAGAGTTGTCTGCGGCAGCTTGCGGAGGTGCTGCGAGATTATGACGCACATCGCGGGCGGCAGGTAGATGCGCTGCGGAAGGCGCGGCTCACGGCGACGGGACCAGAGTTGGAGGAGATTTATCGCAGGGGTGGTCAGTTCGATGCGGTAGCGCGGCAAGAACTGGCGCGGTGGTATGAGCGGCTGATGGGCGTCGGGGAACAGAGGCCAGGGGTCGGAGGCAATGAACCGGACATCAAGAGCCACGGCCTCTGTAGGGAACGGACTCCGTGCCGTTCCGTGCGAGGCGAATCGGCGTCGATTCGTAGTTCGCGGAACGCCAACGAGGGCGTGCCCGACAGAGCTGCCGCGGAGCCTCTTCCCGACAACGATGAGGTGGCGGCGCGATGGAAGGCGCACGCGAAGAGTGCCGTGCGGGCGATGACGACGCCGCGTATGCGGCGCAGATTGCGGGCACTCGATCCGCGCGGCATCTTACGTCAGCAGAAGCCGCAGGCGGCGCCGCAGCAGCGCGATGCGCTGCTCGTCCGCGCGCAGGCATTGCACCACTTGCCCGAGCGGACCGACGCGGACGTGGAACACAAGCTCACCGCCTGCGCCGGGCTACTGGCCGAGTCGAAGCTCGATCGCGTGCGGCTGTGGCGCGAGATGGGCCGGCTGGAATCGCTGCGCGGCAATGAGCTGATTGGCGCCACGTATCGTTTGCGCGCGATGCGGCTGGCCGGAAGCGATCTGTTTGGCGATCTGCCCGCCGCCACCGCGACATTGCGGCATCAAGGCTACACCGCCGAGGCCGAGGCGGCCGAAGCGCTTTACAGCGGGCAACCCGACTGCGACCAGCGGCGGCGGCATCTGCTCGACGACGCGCTGTCGAAAAATCGTAAGCATCGGGCCGGCGAATGGGAACTGATTGACGATTGGCGCCGCCGCCCGCGGTATCGCGCGTCGGTGATTGTGTCGCTCTATAACGCCGCCGATAAGCTGCCGCTGTTTCTGCGGGCGATTGCCCAGCAGACGCTGCTGCAATCGGAGCAAGCCGAATTGATCTTGGTCGACAGCGGCTCGCCGGGCGACGAACGGGTGGTATGGCGGCAACTGGCCGACGGGCTGAAGGTGCCGGCGGTGTACGCGCGGTCGCAGCGGCGCGAGACCATTCAAGCGGCCTGGAACCGGGCGCTAGGCATCGCGCGTGGCGATTACGTGAGCTTTTTGGGCGTCGATGAAATGCTGGCGCCGCGCGGGCTGGAAACGCTGGCCCGCGAGCTTGACGCCGACCCCACGCTCGACTGGGTGCAGGCCGGTAGCTTGGTGACGAACGTCGACGCGCGGGGCCGTTGGCTTTCGGACGCGATGAGCTACGACCGCGGCGATTTTAGCCCGTCGCTGGCGTATCTGGAAACGTGCTATCTGTCGTCGGTGGGCGCAATGTACCGCCGCAGCTTGCACCAGCGGTTCGGCTATTACGATGGCAGCTTCCGCGGAGCGGGCGACACCGAGTTCAAGAATCGCGTGTTGCCGTTCTTGCGCGCCAAGGCAATTCGCCAGACGCTCGGCATTTTTTGGAATTACCCCGACGCGCGGGTTACTTCCAGCCCGTTGGCCGAGCTGGAGGACCTGCGCGCGTGGTATTTGCACCGCACGCCGGCGGGCGTGCGCTATGCGTTCGAGCGGCGCGATCCGGCCGAGGCCGAAAACCTGCTCTGCGCGGCGCTGCGCTACCGCAAGTCGTACTGCCGGCATTGGAGCACCGATGTTGAGTATGCCCAACACCTGGCACAGTTTGTGGCGGAGCGCGAGCCGCGCAGCAGGGTCGCCGCGCTGGGCGAAGGCGTTGGCCGCGTGCTCGAAGCCTATCGTGCGCTCGATTTGCCGCCGAACGTCGGTCGCGCTTCGCATAGCGTGCATAACTCGCCGCACCGGCCCGCCGCGCGCCTGGCCGAGGCCCGCCGTGTGGCCGAAGCCGTGGCTCAGCAGCAGGCGCGGCTGACCGACGACCGCGTGCAGCCGGTCTATCAGATCTTCAACGACAATCGCCACGAGCAACATGCCAACGTTTGGCGTGCCGCGTGAGGCGGGGCAGCGGGGATCGGGGCGCGGAGACGCGGAGACACGGAGACACGGAGACGCGGAGACGCGGAGAACTCCGCGTCTCCCCTTCTCCGCGTCGCTCCCCTGCTCTCCTGCTCCCCTGCTCCCCCCCTCTCCCCTGTTCCGGGTCATGCCGCCTCTGGCGGTTGATCCCCAAATCCGGGCTGCAGCGGTTTGCCCCCCTGGCGGCTGTGACGTAGCTTTTTACATCCGCTGTGTGGCCCAGCCGCCCCCCGGTGGATCGCGCGATTGCCGCCTTTCGCTGGAGCGAAAGTTACGTTTCTTTCGCGGAGCGAAAGACGACAATGGGCGGCGCTCGGGATTCTTTGCCAACGCGACGTCAATGCCCATACAGCCCCCGTCCGAAAGTCAAACTCCCCCGCACGAACCTCCCGCCGCAGATCGCTCTGTTCCGGCCGGCGGCGCCGAACAAAGCATCGCCCAGCTCAGTTCGCTGCTGAGGCAGATTGAAGACGATGCCGCGGCGGGCGCGGCACAACATGCGGCGCCGGTCGAGCGGCCCGCCGAAAACCGCTTGATCGAAGTTCGGCTGGGCGTGGCCAGCAGCCTTTATCGCGCGCTGCGCTGGAAGCACGAACCGACCGCCCGGCATTGCCTGCGCGTGACGCTGGCTTGCTCCTCATGGTCGAACCGGCTGGGGCTGCCCACCGAAGAGACCGATGAAATCGAGGTGTCGGCGCTGTTGCACGACGTAGGCAAGATTGGCGTGCCCGACAGTATTATCACCAAGCCCGGCCCGCTCACGCCGCAAGAGGCGGCCACCATGGACAGCCACTGGCTGATGGGCCAAGAGATTCTGCGGTCGAGCTGCGCGTCGCCCGGCGTGCTGGCCATCGTGAGCGCGGCCTCGACCTGGTACGACGGCAGCCGCTCGCACGTCGATCACGCCGGGCAGGCACTGCCGCTGGGCGCGCGCATGCTGGCCATCGTCGATGCCTTCGACGCCATGATGTCTGACCATGTGTATCGTCGGGCGTTCTCGCGCGAGCGAGCCTTCAACGAGCTTTACCGCTGCGCCGGCACGCAGTTCGACCCTGAACTGGTCAAGCTCTTTACCGAACTGCACGAATTCGACCAGCACAAGCTGCACGAAACCGTGGCCCGCCGCTGGCTGCAAGTGCTCGAACCCGACGCGGCTCATCAGCAATGGCGGCACAGCGAAGCGCCGCCAGCCGCCATCGCCGTGTCGTCGCAGTCGCTGTTTCAGCACAAGTTGCTGGCCAACATGTACGACGCGGTGGTGTTTATCGACAGCAGCCTGAAGGTGGTCGAATGGAACCGCGGCGCAGAGCGGCTGACCGGCATCACTGGGGCCAGCGTCTATCAGCGGGCCTGGTCGCCGAGCCTGATCGAGTTGACCGACGAGCATGGCCAGCGGGTGCGGGAGGAGGACTGCCCGATCACCTATGCCATTCGCACCGGCGTGCAGTGGCTGCGGCGGTTTTCGATTTCCGGGCGTGGCGGGCGACAGGTGGCCGTCGACGCTCACGCCATTCCGGTGGTCTCGCCCGACGGAATCAGCCGCGGCCTGGCCTTGGTGTTGCACGACGTGTCGCCCGAGATCTCGCTGGAAGCCCGCTGCGAGAACCTGCAAGAGAAAGCGACCAAAGACCCGCTGACGCAAGTTTCTAATCGCGCGGAGTTCGACCGAGTGCACGCGCGGTTTGTCGAGGCCCATCTCGAGAAGCGGCTGCCGTGCAGTCTGATTATCAGCGATATCGACCGCTTTAAGCTGGTGAACGACACCTATGGCCACCAGGCGGGCGACGAGGTGATTCAGAGCTTTGCGCGTGTGCTGAAGAGCTGCTGCCGTCCGGGTGACCTGGTGGCGCGGTATGGCGGCGAAGAGTTTGTGGTGCTGTGCGCCGATTGCGACAACGCGGCGGCAGTGCGGCGGGCCGAAGAACTGCGCAAGGCGTTCAGCCATGTGGCCCAACCGGCGCTGGAGGGCCGCAACGTGACGGCCAGCTTCGGCGTGACCGAAATTCAGCCGGGCGATACGCCGGAAACCATGCTCCGCCGGGCCGACCGGGCTTTGCTCAACGCCAAAGAGAACGGGCGTAACCGCGTGGTGCAGCTTGGCAGCGGCGCGCCCGAGGGAGGCGCCGCGGACCATGCCCCCGCCGAGAGCGCATCGGGCAAGACGCTGCTCGACCGGCGCTTGCTGAGCGAGGCGCCGCTGAGCGTCTGCATCGAAAAGCTGCGCGGTTTTGTGGCCGATCATCACGCCGATATTGAAGCCGGCGAGGGCGAGACCATTCGCCTGACGATTGCCGAAGAAGCCGGCTCGTTCTTCCGCCGCATGACCGATCGACCGGTGAGGCTGGTCCTGGAGCTTGATTTTGCCGATGTCGAGCGCGAGCGCGGGCGGCGCGGCACGGGCGCCGCCACCACGACACGCACGGAAATTCGCGTGCGAATTGTGCCACACAAGGGCCGCGACCGCCGGCAAGCGCAGCTTGACGACCGCGCCCGCCAATTGCTCACCAGCCTGCGTTCTTACCTGATGGCCACCGAGGCGGAACCGGCCGACGACGCCGTCGTCATGCGCCGCGCCCGCGGCCTCTTGAGTTGGTTGAATCGGTAAGCGGCCGGGATTCCGGGATCGCCGTGGGGTGGGGGGGGGGGGGCCGGGGGCCCCCCCAGGGGGGGGGCGCCGGGCGAGGGGGGGGTAGGGGGGGGGGGGGGGGGGGGGGGGCGGGCG
>JAICLL010000230.1 GCA_025927475.1 Pirellulales bacterium | reverse complement strand
TCGTGTTTCACCCGCACGGCTGGATTCGCGCCGAGCAGATCAACGAGCTGATCGACCATGCCGTGAATAAGTACGGCAATCGCGTGAAGTTTCTGACGTTTCGCGAGGCGCTCGAGCGGTTGAACAAGAACGTGTTGGCCGGGCGACCGCTGCGCGATCCAAGGCTTATCCGCGCATTGCTTGAGCAGGCAGGGCTTGTCGACGAGATCGCCGGCCCCGACGGCGGCGTGCGCCTGCTCGACCTGAACGACGATGGCTATCTTGACGTCGTTATCGGCAATCACCAACAGCAGGCGACTCGCATCTGGTCGCCGAGCAAACGCCAATGGACTGCCTTCGAGCTGCCGACGCAACTGGTCGCCGCGGTTGAAAATCGCGAAGCGCAAGACAACGGCGCACGCTTTGGTCTTGGTCCCGAGGGCCACGTACGAATTCTGCTGCGTAATGAATCCATGCAGGGGCTTTGGCAATTCAATACCGGCAAATGGGAGGCGGTGCCTCACGGGCTGGCTGGCCTGGAAATCGATGGCGAACCGGTATTCACTGTGCGTGGTTGGCAAGACCAAGGCGTTCGTCTGCGCGATCTGGACGGCGATGGCGTCAGTGAGTGCCTGGTGGCAAATGCGACACAGAACGCCGCCTTCCGTTGGGACGACAAACAGCACCGCTGGCAAAAGCTGCCATTCGCCTTGCCTGAAGGAGCAAGCATCGTCGACGGACAGGGCCGCGACGCCGGCCTGCGGTTCGTCGATCTCGATGAGGACGGTGATGATGACGTTGTTTTCTCCAACGACGATCGGTACTCCGTCGATCTGTTTGAGTCGATGGAAACCGGCTGGTCGCGGCGCGTGCTGTCGGGCCAGCGTCCGGCAGACAGTGCGCTGCCGGCCTTTGTCGTGAATGGAACGAACAACGGCGCGTGGTTCAGCGACCGGCACCTGTGGGTGCAAAACGAATACACCGACAAGCTCAAAGATCTGGTCGATCGACGCTCGTTCGGCGAGTTGCTGAAAGACGTGGAGCCGCAAGCCAAATCGCCGCAGGCATCGCTGGCATCGTGGGTTGCACAGCCGGGCTTTCAGGTCGAACTGATGGCCAGCGAACCGTTGACGATGGATCCGGTGGCTTTTGCTTGGGGCGCCGACGGAAAGCTGTGGGTCGTCGAGATGGCCGACTATCCGCTGGGCATCGACGGCAAAGGCACGCCGGGCGGACGTGTACGGTTCCTCGAAGACCGCGACGGCGACGGCCGCTACGATGCTTCGACGCTGTTCCTCGACGGGCTGAGCTATCCCAACGGCGTGATGCCCTGGCGCAAAGGCGTGCTGGTCACGTGCGCTCCCGAAATCTTTTACGCCGAAGACAGCGACGGCGACGGCACGGCCGACGTGCGCAAGACGCTCTACCGCGGCTTTGGCGAAGGCAATCCGCAGCATCGCGTGAACGGGTTGCGGTGGGGACTCGACAACTGGGTCTATTGTGCCAACGGCGACAGCGGCGGGGGCATCGAACCCGTAGGTCAGGCTTTCCGGCCTGACGCGCGTGACGCGGCACCTGCCGCGGGACGTCAGGCTGCAAAGCCTGACCTACGTTCGCCAGTGCAGATCAGCGGGCGAGACTTTCGCATTCGTCCCGACGAAGGGCTGATCGAAGCGCAGACCGGCCAGACGCAATTCATGCGCGAACGCGATGACTGGGGCAACTGGTTCGGAAACAACAATTCGCACCCGATGTATCACTATGCGCTCGACGACCATTACCTGCGCCGCAATCCGCACAGCGCCCCGCCTGAAGCGCGCGTGCAGGTCTCGCTGGCGCCGGGGGCCGCGCCGATCTTTCCCGTGAGCCGCACCTTGGCACGCTTCAACGATCAGAACGCCGCGAACCGTTTTACCTCGGCATGCAGTGCCATCATTTATCGCGACGATTTGTTTGATGTAAATCTCCCTCTCCCTCCGGGAGAGGGCCGGGGTGAGGGTGCGTCGAACGCCAATCAGACTTTCATCAACCGTGGTGGAGCGAACTCCCAACCAACCCGCCCTCACCCTAACCCTCTCCCGGAGGGAGAGGGAACATGGTTCGCCGGAAACTCATTCGTCAGCGAGCCGGTTCACAACCTGATTCACCGCGAGATCGTGTACGCCGATGGCTTCACGTTCCACAGCCGCCGCGCGGCGGACGAAGAGCGCAGCGAGTTCCTGGCGTCGAGCGACAACTGGTGCCGGCCGGCGATGGTTCGCGTCGGTCCCGATGGAGCACTCTGGATTGCCGATATGTATCGCCAGGTGATCGAGCACCCCGAGTGGATACCCAAGCAGGTGCAGGCGAAATACGACCTGCGCGCGGGCCACGATAAGGGACGGATTTATCGCGTCTATCCCGTTGGCGTCACTCCGCGTCCGCTGCCGCGGCTCGACCGGCTCGATACCGCCGGCCTGGTCGCCGCGCTCGACAGTCCAAGTGGCTGGCAGCGCGACATGGCGCAACAGCTCTTGATCGAGCGAAATGATCTCGTCGCCGCGCCGCTCTTGAAAGCGCTTTTGGCCGATAAGGCGAAGTCGGCGGTGTCGCGCCTGCATGCTCTTTGTACGCTGGACGGTTTGCTGGCAATCGACGCCGAATTGTTGCGCAAGTCGCTCGGAGCTGATTCCGGCATCGACCGGCACATCGTGCGGCTGTCAGAGCGGTATCTGGACGAATCGCCCGAGCTGGCCGGCGAGATCGCCGCGCTGGCAACTACCGATGATCCACAGCTTTCGATGCAGCTTGCCTATAGTCTGGGCGAATGGCATTCACCCGAAGCCGGCAGAACGCTGGCGCGGCTGGCCCTGCGTCTAGGCGCCAAGGGCGCTTCTGTAGGGAACGCCCTCAGTGGCATTCCGCCATCTGCCGCTGGAGCGACAACCAGCGATTCACGGAACGCCACGGAGGGCGTTCCCTACAGAAAACAAGAAGGAACCATCTACCTCCAGACCGCGATTCTCAGTTCGCTTACCGCCGAGAACCTTCCCGCCTTCGTCGAGACCTTTTTTTCGCCGGCCGACCGCTTGACCGGCCTCGACGATTTCGTCCGGCAGGTCGCCATGCTCTCGGTCGTCCTGGAGAGCGGCGAAGCATTGACGCCGCTGGCGCGGTCGTTGTCGGCGGCCCGCGATGCCGCGATCGACACCTGGCACTTTGCGGCCTTGGAAGGTTTGTTCGATGGTTTGAATCGTCGTCACTTGAGCCTGGCACAGTTGATGGCAACGGCGCCTGAAGCGGCAAAGGCCGCGCTCTCGCGGATTGGCGGTTTGTTCGGCGCGGCGCGCGCGGCGGCCCGTGATCCGCGCGCTGCTGAGGAGGTTCGGCTGCGAGCGATCAAACTGCTAGGCCGTTTCACGGATGAACGTCCGGCCGATTTGAAGACGTTGGCTGATCTGCTGTCGCCGCGAACGCCCACATCGGTGCAATCCGCCGCCATCGCCGCTCTGGCCGCCAGCGGCGACCAGCAAGTGCCTTCGCTGTTGCTTTCCGGCTGGACGGGTTATGGGCCTGAACTTCGCGGACAGGTGGTCGACGCGTTGGTGGGCCGCGATGCGTGGCTGCGGCAGCTTTTAGATGAGATCAAAACGCAGAACGTTCCCGCGGCGGCCATCGACGCCGCCCGCCGCCAGCGCATCTTGCAGCATCGCGAGGCAGGCGTTCGACTCGAGGCCGAAAAACTCTTCGCAGGCGCGGTCAACGCCGATCGGCAGCAGGTACTCGATCGCTATGGCGAATCGCTTCAACTCGCGGGCGCCGCCGACCGCGGCGCCGCGGTGTTCAAGAAACGCTGCGCGACCTGCCATCGGCTGGCCGACGTGGGCCACGCGGTCGGTCCCGACCTGTCGGCACTTAGCGATCGCTCGCCGCTCGCGATGCTGACCGCGATCTTCGATCCCAATCGGGCGGTGGAAGCGAAGTTTCAGACCTACACGGCCATTACGGATGACGGCGTGACGTACAACGGCATACTCGCGTCGGAGAGCGGCAACAGCATCACGTTGCTGGCGGCCGACGGCAAAGAAATCTCGCTCTTGCGTGGCAATCTCGACCAACTGGCCAGCATGCCGATCTCGCTCATGCCCGAGGGGTTGGAGAAAGACATGCCGCCCCAAGACGTGGCCGACCTGCTTGTGTACTTGGGCAGCTACCGCCCGCCGCGCAATACCTTCGCGGGCAACGAACCTAAGGTGGTGCGGCCCGAGGCGCTACGGGGCGAGTTTTGGCTCTTGGCCGACAGCGCCGAGATTTATGGCAAGACGCTCGTCTTCGAGTCGCAGTACCGCAACCTGGGCTATTGGCAAAGCGGCGACGACCATGCGGTCTGGTCGTTGGAGGTAACGCAGCCGGGCAAGTACGCCGTTTCGCTCGACTATGCCTGCGATAACTCGACGGCGGGACAAACCGTCGCGATCGAAATCGCGGGGCAGCGGTTGTCGGGCAAAGTAGCCGGCACCGGCAACTGGGATACTTACCGGCAGTTGCAGTTGGGCCGCGTGGAGTTGGCGGCCGGCGCGCAACAACTCGTCGTACGAGCGGATGGCGTGTTGCGCGGGGCGCTCATCGATCTGAAATCGGTCCGCCTGCGGCCGATGAAGTGAGGGAGGGGAGGTAAATCAAAATGCAAAACGCAAAATGGCGGTGGCTAGGGCTTGGCAGGGCGGCGAACGGCGTTGAATGCCGCTGGAGCCAATCAAGGCACAACAGCCCGCCGCGGAGCGGCGCTGGGAATGTAGCCGTGGGCGCTAGCCCGCGGTTGTCGTCGTCAAGCGTACGTGAAAGCCGCGGAGCGGCGGCGGAGAGCCCCGCGAATTCTCCGTCGCCGCTCCGCGGCCGCGAACCGTCTTGCCTCGTTTTTCCGCGGGCTGGCGCCCACGGCTACACTCCGTTGGCCGCTCCGCGGCCGACAACGCGCTACGCCGCATCAGAACGGAAACCGCCCGGCCGCAAAAATGCCGATTGCCAACTTCCCGACTTTACAACCCACGCTCTGCCCCAGCCACCTCGACGTAAGTCTCTTGCGATTAGTACGCTTGCAGTGATGTTCCTGCTCGCATCGGTTGTTGCCGCTCGTGCGGGCGACGCTGACGATGATGAACCGCAGTTACTTCCCGGCGTCGTCGCTCGTTACGACGGTAGTGGGACCACATGCGTTCGGCGCGACGATGCGGTGCAGTTTGTCTGGGGCGAACAATCGCCCGATGAACGCTTGCCGCCGGGCGAGTTCTCCGTTCGCTGGCAAGGGCAATTGCTCGTGCTCTCGCCGGGCAAACACCGCTTTTACCTTCACGCCGCGGGGCGCGTCGCACTAGAAGTGGCCGGTAAAAAACTGCTTGCCGGCGAGAGTGCCACACCACGCTGGTTTGATTCAGCAACCATCGATCTGGAGTTTGGCCATCAGCCGTTTACGATCGAGTTTACGAAGACCAGCGCCGCGGCGCGCATTGGTTTATATTGGTCGGGGCCGCAGTTCGAGCTGGAGCCGGTGCCCGGCTGGTTGCTGTTTCACGAGCCGGCAAACGATCCGGGCGAGGCCTTCGATCGCGGGGCCGAACTATGGCGGGCGCTGCGCTGCGGCAACTGCCACCAGCAGGCCGGCGCGCCGGGTTTGCGAGCGCCGTCGCTGGCCAGGCTCACTGGCAATCTTTCGCGCGACTGGCTGATTGATTGGTTGTCGCCACTCCCTCTCCCTCCGGGAGAGGGCCGGGGTGAGGGAGCGTCGAATGCCAATCAGGTATCGAACCCAGAAGGTCAAACGAACTCGAAGGCCGCCAGCCCTCACCCTAACCCTCTCCCAGAGAGAGAGGGAACTGGAAGTGCGGAATCACCTCTGCGCCGCATGCCGCACTTTGACCTGGCGGCCGAAGAAGCGGCGTCGATCGCCGATTACCTGTTGGGCGAGGTTTCGGCAGATGCATCCTCTTCTTTAGCTGCAGGCGATGTAAAACGTGGCCGGCGGCTTTTTGTCACGCTGGGTTGCCTGGCCTGCCATCAACTGGGCGATCTCGGCTCAGTGGGGTTGTTTGGCGGTGGCGATCTTTCACGCGTCGCCGACAAGCGCCCGCCCGATTTCTTCGCCCGCTGGCTACGCGATCCAGCGAGTCTTAACCCCGACCACCGCATGCCCGTCTTTCGCTTGTCGGACGCTGAGCGCGATGATTTAGCGGCCTGGTTGGCGACATTGCGCAGCTCGCAGCCGGCCCGAATTAAACCGACGATGAAGCACGGCGCGGCAACGGGAAAGCGATTGGTTGAGTCGCTGCGCTGCGGCAATTGCCATGCTTTGCCGGGCGAGGTACAGGCGGCGGCTGAATCGCCCAATTTGGAAAAGCTGCTTGCCGATCGCGATGTGCGAGAAGATTGGCAACAGACGTGTCTGGGGCCCGCCGACCGCAAAAAGTCGCGCCCCGGCTACGAGTTGCCAACAGCACCGCGCGGTGCATTGATCGCATATCTCGCGCTTAAGCAAAGTGTCCCGCGAAGTGACGCACCCTCACCCCAGCCCTCTCCCGGAGGGAGAGGGAGTGATGCCGATGGCCGATTTGTGCTTCGCGAGCGAAATTGCCTGGGCTGCCATGCCCGTGATACGAGTGAGGGAATCGCGCCGGCGATCGCCGCGCTTGTTGGAGAAAGCACAAGCGAGGACGCTTATGCTACGGATTTGCGCAGCGCCGCGGAGGAGATGAACCTGGCGTCGCTGCTGCCGCTCTTGGCTCCGCCAGCATTGACCGGTGTCGGCGACAAGCTGCACGACGCGGCGCTGGCCGACGCCATCACGCTACGTCATCCGCCGCTACGACCCTGGTTGGCGGTCCGCATGCCGCGCTTCAATCTCTCCGACAACGAGTTGGCCGCGCTCACCGACCACCTAACCACGATCGACCGTATTCCTGAGCGGCCGCAAGTCGAGCGGGCGTTAAACACCAAAGCGCTGGCTCAGGCCGGCGGCCGCCTGGTGACCTCCACGGGCTTCGGCTGCACAAGCTGCCATCAGATCGGCCACTCGCTGCCGATGAACGTGGCGCTGGCGGCACACGGCACCGACCTTTCGCAGGTCGGCCGGCGCATCCGGCGGCCGTGGTTTGATCGCTGGGTGCGCAATCCCGCGCGCATCGTGCCGCGCATGGAGATGCCGGCCATTCAACTGCCGGCGCGCGGCCTGCTCGGGGATAAGCTAGACAACCAGTTAACCGCCGTTTGGCAGGTATTGAACACGCCGGGCTTTGAACCGCCGCCGACGGGGCCGGTGCGCGTGGCGCGGCACTTGGGCGATGATAGCCCGCCGGTGGTCATCACCGACGTGATCGAGCTTGACCGGCACGTGTTATTGCGGCCCGTCGTTATCGGTTTGAACAATCGCCACAACCTTGCCTTCGATCTGACCGGCAATCGGCTTGCCGGCTGGTGGCTCGGCGATACCGCCAATCAGCTCGCCGTCGGTAAAGGCTGGCATTGGGAGCCGGCCGCCAGCAACTTGCTTAGCAATCCCGCCGGGCAACCGGAAGTTGAGCTATTGTCCGGCGAGCGAACGCTTTCGCCCGAACCGATGGCCGGTACGTCGTTGTCCGAGCTCGACTGGCTCGAAACGAGCGATGATTCGGTCACGTTCGGTTACCGCCTAAGATTTGTCGACGGCGGCAATCCGATCGTCGTCCAGGTGACGCAGCACACCTCGCCTGTGAATCTCGCGAGCAACGGCCCCGCCGCAGATGCTGCCCCGCGAGCGTACAGTAGTCCTCACGCTCCGCGTGAGGGAACCGATCACGCGGAGCGTGATGCCAACGGTCGCCAACACTTGGATTCGCCTCTCCCGAAGGGAGAGGGAACAGTCGCTGGCTTTCGCCGGCGATGGCAGTTCCGCGTGCCGCATGGCTACACCGTTCGTTTGCGCGAGCTGCCAGCCGCAGAACAAAGCACCGCAAAAAGGAACGACGCCGACGGCCATATGCTTTTTGAATGCGAAGCGACGTACACCACCGCCGAACAAGCGCCGCCCCCACCGGCAACCGCACCCGAAGCGCCCGCCGAAGCCGCGGCCGCGCTCTTCGTCGTGCCCGGCTATGAAGCTCTACGCTTGCCACTGCCGCGTAGCGAGATGCCGACTGGCCTCGCCTGGCGCGAGGACGGCACGTTGGCCTTCTGCTCTCTTAAGGGCGGCGTCTGGTTGGCCCACGATACCGATGGCGATTCGCGGGAAGACCGCCTTTCGCTGGTGGCGGATGGCCTGCCCGCCCCCTACGGAATCGCTTGCCAAGGCGACGCGATCGACGTGGCGGCCAAGTCCGGGCTGGTCCGTTTGAGCCAGCTCGATGACACGGGTCGGGCGGCCCGAATGGAGATGATCGCCTCGGGCTGGGGTTATACGGCCGATTACCACGACTGGGCCATCGGCCTGCCGCGCGACGCGGCGGGCAATTACTACATTGGCTTGCCGTGCCAACAAGACAATCGTTCGCCTGCCGACGCACGCTGGCGCGGCACGGTCGTGAAACTGCAGCCAAGTACGCCGACGGCCGCATCGCC
>JAICLL010000218.1 GCA_025927475.1 Pirellulales bacterium | reverse complement strand
CTATCTGCCAGCCTACGCCGCAGGTTGCAGAGCGGGCATTGCCGAATTGGCGCCGCACTTGATCGGTGAAAACCCGCTTGAGCTCGGCCGACTGAATCGCCGCATGGACGCCGCCCTGAAGGGCCATCCCTACGTCAAATCGGCCCTCGACATCGCCTGTTGGGACATTTTGGGCCAGGCGGCAGGACAACCCGTTTGCACGCTGCTCGGCGGCCGTTATGGCGAGGATTTTTGCCTTTATCGGGCTATCTCTCAGGAGTCGCCCGACGAAATGGCAGCCAAAGTGGCCGGTTATCGGGGCGAAGGCTACCACCGTTTTCAGCTCAAAGTCGGCGGCGATCCCGATGTCGATATCGAGCGCATTCGCGCGGTGGCCGCGAAGCTCGAACCGGGCGACCGACTCGTGGCCGACGCCAACACCGGATGGCTCATGCACGACGCCCTGCGAGTGGTGCGAGCGGTACGCGACGTCGACGTCTATATCGAGCAGCCCTGTCTCAGTTACGAAGAGTGTCTTACCGTGCGGCGACGTACCGAACATCCGTTCGTGCTCGATGAAATCATCGATTGTATCGAGGTGCTCGTGCGCGGCCGGGCCGATCTGGCGATGGACGTGGTCAACATCAAGATCAGTAAGTTTGGCGGCTTAACCAAGGCCCGGCAGGCCCGCGATTTGTGCGTCTCGCTGGGCATCGCCATGACCATCGAAGATACCTGGGGCGGCGATATAGTCACGGCGGCCATCGCTCATCTGGCGCACAGCACGCCGCCCGAACTACTGTTTTCGAGCACCGACTTCAACAGTTACGTCACGCGCTCGATCGCCGAGGGCGCCCCGCAGCGTCAACATGGCCGTCTGTCGGCTGGCACGTCGGCCGGGTTGGGCATCGCGCCGCGAAAGGACGTTTTGGGCGAGGCGGTTGTCGAAGTAATGTGAAGAGCACCGTAGAACAAGCGTCCCGCTTGTTTCAGCCGAAGCAAGCGAGACGCTTACTCTACGTAGCAAGCGAGACGCTTACTCTACGTAGCAAGCGAGACGCTTACTCTACGTGAAGCAAGCGAGACGCTTACTCTACGTGAAGCAAGCGGGACATTTGCTTGCTGGGCTTTTGCTTACCGCTGCACGCCCACAAAGAAGTTAAACATCTGCAATTGGTCGCCCGGCGCTTTGTGGATCGGGAAAGCGAAATCGAGTGCGATCGGCGCGGGGCCCATCGCCGGAATGGTAACGCGCAAACCAAAGCCGGGCGCGACGCGGAAATCTTGCCACTTGAGCTCCGTCGATTGTTCGACGGTGCCGAAATCGGTGAACACCACGCCGCGCAGAGCATCGCTGGGCGTGATCGGAAACATGTACTCGACGGTATTCAAGAACTCGAATTTACCACCGACCTGCACTCCCAAATCCAGCGGCGACGCACCACGAAAGTAAAAGCCACGCAGCGTGTTGTAACCGCCGGCAAAAAAGTTCTCGTAAATCGGCGTGTTGGTGCCGGTGAATCCGGTATCGTTAATCAGGTTGATCACCTGGCGGCCAGAACCGTCGGCCCGCTCCGCCACCAGGAAGTGTTGCCGCCAACCGACGATGGCCCGCGGAAAATTAAATGTTCCAAAGCCCTCTTCGAAGTCGAGCGACAAGCGATGCCCTTGCGTCGGCAAGAACGGGCTGTCGCGCGTGTCATGCACAATGTTGTACGAAGCCACAAACAGGGTGCTGTTGCCCAACGCGCGCTGCAACTCGGGTGGAGTCGGAACGCTGGGATTGAAAATCTTGACATTCTCGCCGCGGAGGCCCAGCGATGTCGAAAGATCGGGCGTAAGCATGTAGCCCAGGCTGACGCGCGCTCCAGTGCGCTGCTCCGTCCAGTTCTGGTAATAGCGGTTGAAGTAATAACCATCGAAGCCGAAATTGACGCGCGTGTCGAACAGGTACGGCTCGCGAAAGGTAAAGCCATACCGCGACAACAAGGTACCGGGATAGGCCTCAATGCGGAACTGTTGCCCCGCACCGCGAAAAGCTGTGGCATTGCGGATATCCTCAAAGCTGGTCGGTATACGCGTGATGTCGAAGTTCTGCTCGTCGACGACGATGTTACCGATCAGGCCGGCGTTGGAGTTCACGCCGACGCCGAACATCAATCGCCCGGTCTGTGTCTCCTGCACCTCGACATTAATGGGCACCGGCAAGGGCGGCTCACGAAACGGCGAGTCGGGCGAGAACATTTCGCCTTGGCTGCCATAGCCCCCCAGGGGCGGCGGCCCGGCGCTGCCGCCCATGAACGAGCCGCCTGGCCCTGGCCCGTAGCCCGGTATGCCATTGGGCTGCGGCAGACCGCCGGGCGGCGGTCCCTGCGGGCCAATGGCGCCTGGTCCCGGTGGAGAGGCGTTGCCGGGCTGAATGAAGGGTGCGCCCGGCCGGTAGCCCGGCGGCGGCGCCCCACCCGGCGCGATCTGTCCAGGCTGGTAGCCTCCCTGCGGAACCTGCGGCTGCCCGAAGCCGTTGCCAAAGCCATTTGCGACGCTGCCGGGCGGCGCGTACGGGGCGCTTTGCGGTGATGGCGGCGGCGGATACTGCACGCTCTGAGCTGGAGTGTTGCCATAGCCGGCGGACGGATAGCGAGAAGAGTTGTAGCCCGATGCGGTATCAGGGCCGGTGCGCCGCATCGGCAGTTGGCCGGCCTGTCCGACAGCCGGCGGAGCATAGCCCTGACTGCCCCTTGGTGGGGCGGCACCGGTGATGGCCGACTCGCTGGCATAACCAGGGCTCTGGGCCCGATAACGCGTGGCCGGTTGCTCGCTTGGCTTGGAGGTTGCCGGCGCGCGCCAACCACGCTTCGCCGCGCGCGGCCGTGGGCGAACACCGCTCTCCGGCTCCGCCTCGGCCAGTCCGGCTTGCCATGCGGCCGCGACAGAGCCCAGTACAAAAAAAGCCACGCGCAAACGCCGGATCATCGCGCCTCCCGGCGGGATGCGTCAGGGCTTTGCCCGCGGAAGCCGCCCGGCCCCGCCGGCCGATCCGCCAGGCCCGTCTCTTGGCTCAAATCAGGGCGATCGAAGGTGATGCGCGGCTCGTCGCCCGGCGTGTTCTTGAACAGCGCCGATCGTTTGAGCCGGGTTTCGCTGTCGCGCAGGTCGCGCGTGCTGAGAACATCGCCGGGGTGCAGCGACACTCGGTTCAAGATCGTATTGCGGCGCGTGTGTGGGTTGTCGCCCGCGATCTTTACGCTGATACGGGAGACGACGCACGGTCGCCCCTCTTCGATCTGGTACAGCAGGTCGATCTGATCGAGTGCCTCGCGGCCCGAATTCAGCCGGGGTTCCTGTTGGATGTTGGCAAAGACATAGCCCTTCATGCCGTACTTTTCTTCGAGGGCTTTTTTATCTTTGTCGAGCTTGAACTTGTCGAAGTAGTCGCCCTCGCGCAGCTTCAGCTTTTCGCCCAGATCCTCGGGCGTGAAGAGCCGTTGCCCTACAAACCCAATGCTGCGTACTTTGTAGCGCGGCCCTTCGTCGATGACGAAGCGGACGGTAAGCCAGTTTTGGTCTTCGTTCCAAACCAGCTCCCGCTGCACGCGCGCGCGTAAGAAGCCTAGGTTGCGGTAATACTCGACCAGCCGCACCTCGTCTTCGTGGATTTTCTCGCGGTCGACCTCGCCCTTAAAGAGCCAAAGCAAGGGTGGCTTCGACTGGATCTGCGTCTTTAAGCGGCCGTCGCTGGCAATCGTGTTGCCTTCGAATTCGACCCAGGCGATCTTCTGTTTCTGCCCCTCGTTCACCAGGTAAACCACACCTCGGTCGTCCTTGCCCGTGCCTTCCAAAACCTTGACGGTGGCCTTATTGAAACCCTTTTCGCGGTAATACTCCTCGACTTTGGTCGCGCCGTCTTTGACGGTCCACGGATCGAGCGATTCACCTTCCTTCAATCCCGATTGTTTCTTGAGGTGCCGTTCCTTGATCTTGTGCTGACCAAAAAATCGCAGGTACTTGATCGTGGGCGATTCGATCATGTGATAAATCACCACAATGCCGTGATCGCCGACGCGCTGGTATTCGACATTGACCGAACCACGGGCAAAGAGTTTGGATTTTTCGAGCTTCTTGACGTCGTCTTCGACGGTGCGCACGTCATACGGCCGATCGGCGATGGTCTTGATGTACCGCCGCACGACCTGCTCGGAATGGTGTTTCAGTGGCGGGTCGATGACCACCTTTACCACGACTTCTTCCCCGCTCAGGCCGTTCAGCCCCGTCGGCGGCAGCGGCGACGGACGGCCGGAAGGGAACGAACCCAAGCTGCGATTGTCGTTGGTTAGCCCCGGCGGCAACGGCTGCATTCCGGAGCCGAGCGCCTGCCTGGATGCCAATCGTGGTCGCGGCGGCTCAGCCTCTTTCGACGGCAAGACGGGCGTTTCCGAGGCGTCTGGCAAACCGGGCACCGAGCTGGTTTGGCCCCAGGCCTGACCGCCCACGAGCGCGGTGGCAGCCAGCGCCACCGCCAGCGATGCGCACAGCCGGCGCCGGCGGTCGAAACCGCGGTCGACCATCCAACGTGATTTCATCAAGACAACGCGAGGGGATTGGGGGAAATGATCGCCTGCCGATGGGGAAAGGTGCGCTCGAACTTGACGATCGAGCGCTTGCGCAAAGTAAGGCAGGCTGCGTACAGATAACTAAACTACCCCGCTACGGCAAGGTGAGTTTGATTCTTTGAGGCTTTCCAGCCTGATGCGGATTTGCTTCTGCATCCTGACAGAGAACAGGAGATTGCGGGAAGCGCGCGACCTGGGCAAATCGCGCAGGAAAACTAAGCACTCTGCATCCGGACACCGGAACCCTAAATCCAGTCTTTATCGGGATCGAGACAGATGGCGGCGAAGTCATCGAAGCGGGGATCGGGCTCGCTCGGCGGCCAGAAGTCCTGGTCGCGAATGCGGCGAACGACCTCGCTGGCGGCGGAGTCCGCCGCTTGCAAATCGTCCTCTTGCCACGTCGCCAGCTCGCCCTTCACCGACGCCAGGCTCTTTGGAAGCAGGATGTAACCGAGCGCAATGTTCGGGCTGTCGATTTGCACGGCCGGGGCGAGGTGCCGGTAGAGCGGCAACTGCAGGTCGATCCAGGTGCCGTCTTTGCGGCGATGCGTGGCGTCCGGCGGCTCCCCCTTTTCCGAAGTCTTGTAGTCGAAAATCACATAACTTCCGTCGCGCTCGTTCTGGTCGATGCGATCGACGCGCCCGCGCAAAAACATCGGTTCGCCGTCGACGACCAAAGGCGCGACACCATCTTCAACCTCCACTTCCGTCTTCACAATCCGCCATCCTTTCGCAGCCCAGTCGGCCTGCCAGCGCGCAAAGGCCCCCAGCCGCAAACGAAGCTGCTCGACCTGCAACCTTACGGCGGGCAGCCGCTTCTCGCCGTATTGGCTGCGCACCAGGCGATCGAGCTCGCTGTTCAGAAAGGCCGCGATCTTTTCCGCGTCGGCCATACCGGCATTCTCGGGCCAGTCGCCAAACGCTTTCAATACATCGTGCGCCAGCGAACCGAAGGCCAGCGAATCAAGTTCTTCCGCCGCATCGTTCAGCGCGGCAATCTCCTCCACGTAACGCAAATAAAAACGATAAGGACAAGCCAGGTACTCGCGAAACTGTGTGACACGCAGGCTCGTCAGCGGTTTTTCTTGGGGCCGGGGCCGCGGGACCGCAAACTTCGACCGGCTTTGCCCGGCCGGCAGCCCGTGCGGCACACGCGCAGGCGCCGCTGCCGCCGCGATGCCAAAATAACCGAGCACGCGCCGGGCAATCTGCTCGCGTGGGCAAGCAAAGGCCAATCGGCTGGGCGAAAGCGGATCGCCCTCACCTGAGCGTCGCCCGGCAACCAGGTGCAAATCTCTCGAACCAATGAGCACCGCCAAGGCATAGGCGTCGCGCGCGTATCGCCGATCGTTGTCGAGCAGGCCGAGCTGCCGCCGCAATCCGTTGGGCAAGAAAGGATCGGAATTAATAAACGACGGCACGAAACCATCGTTAAAACCAGTGACCACCAGCGCGGGAGCATCGTCGAGCGGAAGCTCCAACCAGCCTAGAAACTCGACGGCAGAGTGGCCGCCGGGGGGCGGAATCGGTTCGTCTTCAACCTGCCGCAATAGCAATCGCAGGGCATCGGCGGCGGGCCACCGGCCAGAAAGTCCGACATCGGTCTGAAAGGCCTGCCGTAAGGTATTATGGATCGCTTCGCAAGCTTCCAGCACCACGCGGCCATGATTGCGGCTGCGGTCGAGCTTGCGCCATTGATACACGCTGACGATTAAAGCGGCGGTCTCGCCGGCCCATTCCGCCAGCGTTCGCTGCTTGCCGAACGGCTCGATGAGCTTGGCGATCTTCGTTTCGATCGCCGCGATGCGTTGCGCCGCGCCGCTGCCATCAAAGGACCCGCCTACCACCCCGGCGGGCAGATGATGGCTGTGCCAATGGTCAATCGCGGTGAGCCAATCGCCCGCGCGCAGGTCGGCTGCCGCGGCGTCCGGCGCCCGAGCCAGCCAGACTTCTAGGTCGGGATGGCGCACCAGTGCGGCGAAATCGGCGAACCGCTTGCCATCCAAATAATCGGCGATGGCGGCCAACAGCCGATAAGGGCCCGTCTGCTTCACGCGTAACGCCTCGCCATAACGCGACGGCAGATCGAATTGCTGAAAGCGGCGCTCGAGATACGGCACGACGCTCGTATCGGGCACGCCCACCGTGATTTCATCGGCCGTGTATTTTCCCGCATAGCCCGCCAGCACATCGACCACCGCCGTCGCTTGATCGGCCGGGCCGTCCGCCACGACCAGCCGGCGTTCGTCAATTTCGACGCGTGCCTGCCGCCATGCGCCGGTCACAATCGCCCCCAGCTTGTCGAAGCGATCGGCCAGTTCCTCGGGAGCGTAAACAAGCGCCGTGACGCGATCGGCGAGTGACTCAAGCAATCGCCCCACGACGGGCGATGGATCGGCCACGCCGACCAGCACGATATCGCGGTCGGAGCGGCTGGCGTGCTTGGCAATGACGTCGAGTCGGGCCAACTGCACGTCCAAAAGCCCAAACTTCTTCAACTGTCGGACGTACGCCTCTTGGATGGCCGCGAGTGCCCGCCAGCGTTCGGCTTCAGCCGCCTCGGCGATGCTCTCGGTTTTGTCACGCCCGAAGCCCTGCGCTGCGACATCAGCAAAGACCAACCCATGTCCGGCCAACTCGACATGCAACCGGTTCATGAGGTCGGCCAGACTGAGCCAGCGCGACGGATCTTTACGGTCGGGCGGCTCCGGCGCAATGCGTCGCAGCATGTCCGCGTCGGTTTCTTCCAACGCCCGCAGCCAAGCGAGCTGGCAACTGAGGGGATCGGCGAAGCGGCCTTCGGGGGCGTATAGCTTCTCAGGCAAATGGCCAATGGTCGTAAACTGTGGCGGCGTAAGCGCCAGCCGCTGCCGCTCGGCCCGGTCGACAAGCAATTCCAGCAAGCGACGACCCGCGCGAGCACCGGGCAATACCACGCACGCGCGACTCATGTCTGCCGCTGGCGCCGCCGAGTAGCGGGTCAGCAGCCAGTCGGCGGCCTGATCGAGCGCGGGGCGGTTCCATCCTAAAAAAACTCGCACGGGCGACATAACGATTCTCCTGATGAACGCGTGTCCCGAATTATGCTATGTTTCGGAAGCAGACGCTAGCGGGCAGGAATTTCATGGCGCCAGCAGTGAGGCCCCTGGGCCGAGAAAGTTTTGCCCGACCAACCGCGGTGCATCTAAGGGATATGGTGGTGCAATGCACAAGTTGGTCAATGAGGCTCGCGAGAAGTTGCGGCTGAACTTCCGCCGGCGTGAGCGTGCCGGTAGGTTATTCATCTTAGTGGGATGTCTATTTGATCCTCGGTCCCGACAATTTCATGGCTGGCCTGAAGCTCGAAAAACTGTCAAAGGTCTACCCCGGCGAAGTGACGGCATGTGACATCAGAGAGCTGGAAGTCGCCGATGGCGAGCTGTTGGTGCTGGTTGGGCCAAGCGGATCCGGTAAGACAACCATCCTGAGGTTGATCGCGGGACTCGAAGAGCCGACGTCGGGCTCGATCTATCTTGCCGGCCGGCGCGTCAACGACCTGCCCCCCCGACGGCGAAATGTGGCCATGGTCTTTCAGAGCCAGGCGATTTACCCGCACTGGAGCGTTTACAAAAACCTGGCATTCGGCCCGGAGCTGCGCGAGCTCGGCTGGCGGCGGCGATTATATCAGCGACTAGCCAGACCGCTGCACTTGCTCATGGGCGGCGAAGCGGACGCGCGCCACGCTTCTAGCAGGCAGAGACTGGCTTGCAGCAGAGAATTGCGTGAGCGCGTGCGGCAGACCGCCGCCCTACTGGAGATCGAGGCACTGCTGGAGCGGCGCGGCAGCGAGCTTTCGGGCGGCGAAGAGCAACGCGTGGCCCTCGGGCGAGCCATCTTGCGCCGCCCGGCGTTGTTTCTGTTCGACGAGCCCTTATCCAGCCTCGATGTACAGCTCCGCGTGGAACTGCGGCGACAATTGAAGCGACTGCATACGAGGTTGGGTGCCACAATGATCTACGTCACACACGATCAGAGCGAGGCCCTGGCCCTGGCCGACCGCATTGCCGTCTTAAAGGAGGGAAAAATTGAGCAAATCGGCACGCCGCGGGAGGTCTACGAACGCCCTGCCAATCGCTTTGTGGCGGGCTTTATGGGCACCTCGCCGATGAATTTTTTTCAGGCTTTGACTTGTGGTGTATGCCTCCCGCCTGCATGTTCAGGGGCGGGCGAGACGCCCACACCACAAGCGCGAAGCGCTTCGACAGGCGGTGACGGGGCGTGGCAGCTCTCAGCGCATGAGTGGCGGGTTGCCGTCGGGGCGGGATGGTGGCATGGCGGCTCGGAGGAAACCGCCGTGGTGGGGCTGCGTCCAGAGGACATCCTGCTGAGGCGGCCGGAGGAGCCTCCTCCTGCGGGTAATCTGCCGTGTGCGGCGGCGACGGTGACACTCGTTGAGTACCAGGGAGACGCCTGTCTGGCGGCGGTGGTACCCAGAAATACACACGAATCGGAAAAAGAGGCATCGCAAGAATGGCCCGGCGCGGTATTATTAGGGAAAGCGTTGGTTCGCTCGGGGCTAAAACCAGGAGAGCACATTATCGCTTGGTGTGACATGCGGCGGGCGCACTGGTTCGACGGCAAGTCCGGTCGGAACCTGCGCCCGACGAGTGCGACATAAGGTAACCAGTCTGGTAATCGTCGTGGCCGAATCTGCGGCTCCGCCGGCCGCCTTTCCAGAGCGGCCGGCGGCACCGCACGCGGGCGGCAGGGCGGTTACTCCTCAAAATCGGTGGCCTCGGCCGGAGAAGTCGTCTGGTCGCGCAGCCGCTGCTGGGGTAGGCTGGTTGCCGTTTTGTTTTTTATAGGGATGAGAAAGGGGCGGCGGGGGGAAAATGCAAAATGCAAAATGAAGGACGGGAAAGTGAAACGGAGTTCCTATCTGACGCCTGACGCCTAGCCCCCTGAACCCTGAACCCTGAACCCTGAACCCTGAACCCTG